>DASSYK010000025.1:0-5290 GCA_035703345.1 Solirubrobacterales bacterium | reverse complement strand
GTGCTCGAGCGTCTCGCCGTAGGTCACGGAGATCAGCTCGGTCGCGGCGCAGTCGCGCGCGGTGACCTCGTCGAGGTCGCGGGCGGTGGCCTCCATCAGGTCGACGTCCGTCACGATCCCCCAGGCGCGGTCCTCGCCGCTGTTCTGCTCGAGGTCGGTGACCACGACCGAGTGGACGCCGAAGTCCGCCATCGTCGCGGCGACGCTGCGAAGCGGCGCGTCCGGAGGTGCGCTCATCACGCCCATCCGCATGACGTCCCCCACGACTCCTCGCTCGAGGCTGGGCAGGGAACCGCGCCGGCGGGTATCTGAGCTTGTCGTGCGGGCGGTCATCTCGGCTCCTTCCCTGAGCGGCCGGTCGGCCGTCTGATCTCGGGTTCGCCTCGAATCTACGTGGCGGATCCGCGGCCGTCATCAGCCGCGGCTCCCGAACCGGCTAGGTAGCGAGCACTGATCTCGCCGGTTCTCGGCTCGCCGCTAGAAGGCGTTGTCCAGAGCGAGCATGAGCGCGAAGCCGCACATCAGCGCGATCGAGGCCGCGCGCTCGTTGCCGCCGCCCTGGCTCTCGGGCACCAGCTCGTCGACGATCACGTAGAGCATCGCTCCGGCGGCGAAGGCGAGCCCGATCGCCAGCAGGGGGGAGACCAGCTCGACCGCGCCGAAGGCGAACAGGGCCGCGAACGGCTCCACGATGCCGGTGGCGAGCGCGACTCCGGCGGCCCGTCCTGGCGGCACTCCCGCGGGGACCAGCGGCGCCGCGGCCGCGAAGCCCTCCGGCACGTTCTGGATCCCGATGGCGATCGCGAGCGGGACCCCGAGCTCGGTGCCTCCGGCGCCGAAGGCGAGCCCGACCGCCAGGCCCTCGGGGATGTTGTGGATCGTCAGGGCGGAGATCAGGAGCGTGGAGCGGTGGGCGGAGTCGGTTTCTTCCAGTCGAGCCCACCCGCGCTCGCGCATGCGCGCGTGGGCGTGCGGGATCGTGGCGTCCAGGAGGACGATCAGGGCGGCGCCGAGGGCGAGGCCCGCGAGGACCTCGGCGAGCGTGCCCCTGTCCAGAGCCGGGACGAGCAGGCTGAACGCGGTCGCCGCCAGCATCACGCCGGCCGTGAAGCCGAGCAGGGCGTCGCTGACCCTCCTGCTGGGCGCGCGGAAGAACAGCAGCCCCAGCCCGCCGAGGCCCGTCGCCAGCCCGGGGGCGACCATTCCGATCAGCTCAGTCGTGCTCAAGGGGGTGATTGTGAGGAAACCTCGCGGGGGAGACTGCGATCCGGTACCCTTTTTGTGCTGGCTGACTGACCAGTCAATCGGTTCGGCGGGCGACGCTGCCGCGAGGCCCTCGCCGCCGAAAGAGACTTGCCGACCGCATATCAAGGAGCCAATTCGTGGTTGATCTGACCCTCACAGACGAGCAGAAGGACCTGCGCGAGCTCGCGCACAGCTTCGCCGAGAAGGACATTCGCAAGGTCGCCTGGGAGTACGACAAGGACGGGACCTGGCCGCAGGACATCGTGGACAAGGCCTGGGAGGTCGGCCTGATGAACACCCACGTGGAGGAGGCCTACGGCGGCCCCGGCCTCGATTACCTCTCCGGCTGCCTGATCGAGGAGGAGATGGGCTGGGGCTGCTCCGGGATCGGCACCTCGCTGATGGCCAACGGGCTCGCCTCCGCGCCGGTCGGCCTCGGCGGCTCCGACGAGGTCAAGAAGGAGTACCTCGGGATGCTGACCGAGGCTCCGAAGCTCGCCTCCTTCTGCCTGACCGAGCCGGATGCCGGCTCCGATGTCTCCGGCATGAAGACGACGGCCACCAAGAAGGGCGACAAGTACGTCATCAACGGCTCCAAGTGCTTCATCACCAACGGCGGCTACGCCGACTGGTTCACGGTCTACGCCAAGACCGACAAGGACGCCGGCCATCGCGGCATCTCGGCGTTCGTGGTCCCGAAGGACGACACGGTCACGGTGGACAAGAAGGAGGACAAGCTCGGGCAGCGCGCCTCCAACACCGCCACGATCACGTTCAACGAGACCGAGATCCCCGCGGACAACCTGCTCGGCGAGGAGAACCACGGGTTCAAGCTCGCGATGATGACCCTCGACCGCACCCGCCCGGGCGTCGCGGCGATGGCCGTCGGCATCGGCCGCGCGGCGCTCGAGTTCGCCATGGAGTACTCGAAGGAGCGCGTCCAGTTCGGCGTGCCGATCGCCATGCACCAGGCGGTCGCGTTCATGATCGCTGACATGGCGACCAAGGTCGAGGCCGCCCGCCTGCTCACCTGGCAGTCCGGCGTCCTGCTCGACCAGGGCAAGCGCAACACCCTCGCCGCCTCGCACGCGAAGCGGTTCGCCTCTGACTCCGCGATGGAGGTCACCACCGACGCCGTGCAGGTCTACGGCGGCTACGGCTTCTTCAAGGAGTACCCGGTCGAGAAGCTGATGCGCGACGCGAAGATCATGCAGCTCTACGAGGGCACCTCGCAGATCCAGCGCCTCGTGATCGCCAAGGAGCTCCTGATGGGCCGCCAGGCCGACGAGGAGACCCCCGAGGCCAAGGCGCTCCGCGAGAAGGCCGCCGCCGAGAACGGCCAGGCAGGCTCGAAGGAGCCCGCGACGGCGTAGCCCGCTCCACCACTCCGCTTCATCCGAGCGCCCCGGCCCCGCCGGGGCGCTCGGCGTTTCGGGGGCCTCAGGGGCGCGGTTGGGATCCGATGCCGGTTATGGGCGGCATCAGATCCCACTCGAGCCGGCCAGCCGCTCCGCCAGCGCCGAGTAGCGCCGGCCGCCGTCGTCGCGGCGGACCGCCTGGGCGAGGGCGGCGCGCTCGCCGACCAGTACGCACGTCCGCTTCGCCCGCGTGATCGCGGTGTAGATCAGGGGGCGGGTGAGCATCCTCGAGTGGGCGCGGTGGCAGACGCAGACGACGACCGGGACCTCGCACCCCTGGGCCTTGTGGACCGAGATGGCATAGCCGAGGCGGAGGGGGGCGGCCTGGTCGTAGGGGACGATCACGGTGCCGCCGTCGTCGGTCTCGAGCACGATCGCCTCCTCGTCGGGGTCGTCGTCGACCAGGAAGCAGATCGAGCCGTTCATCAGGCCGAGCTCGTGGGAGTTGCGGGTCTGGATCAGGCGGTCGCCCAGGCGGAAGCGGTCGTTCAGTGCCGGACGGCCGCCGGGGTTCAGGCGCTCCTGCAGAGTCTCGTTGAGAGCGTCGATGCCGACAGGGGTGCGGTACATCGGGGCGAGCACCTGGACGTCGCGCACGGGGTCGAGGCCGAGGCCCTCGGGCACGCGCTCGGCGACCAGCGAGGCGACGGTCTCCAGCGCCCGCGCCGGGTCGGGCCGGTCCAGGAAGAAGAAATCGTGGTCCTGGCCGGGGCCGGGCTCGAGCGCCGGCTCGCGGCCCTCGTTGACGGCGTGGGCCGCCGTGGTGATCATCGAGCGCGCCGCCTGACGGAAGACGTGGTTGAGCCTGGTGATCGGCGCGATCCCCGAGGCGATCAGGTCGGCGAAGGGCTTGCCGGCGCCGACCGGCGGTAGCTGGTCCGCGTCGCCGACCAGGACCAGGTGGGTCGTCTCCGCCAACCCCTCCAGCAGCACCTCGAGGATCTGGAGGTTGAGCATCGAGGCCTCGTCCACGAGGACCAGGTCGGCGGGGTGGGGGTGGCCCGGGTGGTGGCCCGGCTCGCCGCCCGGCATCCACTCGAGCATGCGGTGGATCGTCTCGGCGTCGTGGCCGGTGGCCTCCTCGAGGCGGCGCGCGGCCCGGCCCGTCGGAGCGCAGAGAGCGACCCGCGCGTTCGCGGCGCGGGCCTGCTCGACGATCGCGCGCGTGCAGACGGTCTTCCCCACCCCGGGGCCGCCGGTGAGGATCGAGAGCCGCCCGGCGAACGCCGCCCTGACCGCCTCCCACTGCTCGTGGGTCAGGCCCGAGTCGCCCGGCTCGGTGCCCGGGTCGTGGCGGATGTGCGGCTCCCCTCCGGCGCGGGCGGCGAGCGCCTCGGCGCACCAGAGCTCGCGCGAGTGGGTGACCGACCGGTAGACGCGGCCCTCGTCCTCGACGAGCCCCGGGGCGGAGGCCAGAAGGTCCGGGTCCGCAGGGGAGCCGAGCAGCTCCGTCGCGCGGCGTGCGAGCTCGGCCCGGGGGAGGTGGGTGTGACCCTGCCGCTCGGCCTCCGAGAGGACGTAGGAGGAGGCGGCCTGGGCGCGGCGCTCGGAGTCGGGCGGGACATCGGTCGCGAGGGCGATGCGGTCGGCGGTGGCGAAGCCGACTCCCTCGATCTCGACGAGGCTGTAGGGATCCTCGTGGAGCACCACCATCGCCTCGGCGCCGTGGCGCGCATGCAGCAGCGGCGCGACGTGGGCGAGCCCGTGGGGGGCGAGCTGCACGTGCAGGTCGCGGACCGCGCGGCTCGCGTGCCAGCTGTCCGCGGCAGCCGCGGCCTGCCGCTTGCCGAGCCCGGGAAGGGCGGCGAAGACGCCCTCGGGGTCGGCGGCGATCGCGTCCAGCACGCCCTCGCCATGGAGTCGCACGAGGGTCTCCGCGCGCACCGCGCCGATATGGCGCAGCGACGTGAGGTAGGCGATCCGGCCCTCGCGGTCGCTCGGATCCAGGGGCAGCGCGTCGGTCGCGCGGAGCTGGAACCCGTAGCGCGTGTGCTCCTCCCAGCTCCCGTTGACCTCGGCGCGCTCGCCGGGCTGGAGGTGGCCGACCGGCCCCACGAGCGCGACGTCGTCGCCGGACCCCTCGTCGAGCGCGTCGAGGATCGAGAAGGTCCCGTCGTCCGAAGTGAAGACGACGCGGCGCACGGTCACGGTCAGCGTCTCGCCCTCGCCCATCGCGGGCAAGTCAACCACGCCGGGCACGCGGTCCGGCCGGCGGCGCGGGTTTGTCACACTCGTCGGGATGGCCGGCTCACCCTCCCCCGCGCTGTCGGTGCTCGACCTGGCGACCGTCGCCGAGGGCTCCGGCACCGCCGACGCGCTGCGCAACTCGGTCGAGCTGGTCCGCCACGCCGAGCGACTCGGTTACACGCGCCACTGGGTCGCCGAGCACCACAACATGCCCGGCATCGCCAGCGCGGCCCCGGCGGTGCTCGCGGCCGAGCTCGCCGCCGCGACCTCCGAGATCCGTGTCGGCTCCGGCGGGGTGATGCTGCCGAACCACGCACCCCTCGTGGTGGCGGAGCAGTTCGGCACGCTGGTCGGCCTGCACCCGGGGCGCATCGACCTCGGGATCGGCCGCGCCCCCGGCACCGACCCCATCACGGCCGCGGCCCTGCGCCGGTCGGCCG
>DASSYK010000061.1:0-9600 GCA_035703345.1 Solirubrobacterales bacterium | reverse complement strand
CTCCGGCGACGTGCCGGAGTCGCTGCGCGACCGCCGCGTGATCGCGCTCGACATCGGCTCGCTGCTCGCCGGCTCCAAGTACCGCGGCGAGTTCGAGGAGCGGCTCAAGGCCGTGCTCAAGGAGATCCAGGAGGCCGAGGGCCAGGTGGTGCTGTTCATGGACGAGCTGCACACGATCGTCGGCGCCGGCGCGGCCGAGGGCGCGGTCGACGCCTCCAACCTGCTGAAGCCGATGCTGGCGCGCGGCGAGCTGCGCGCCGTCGGCGCCACCACCCTCGACGAGTTCCGCAAGCACATCGAGAAGGACGCCGCGCTCGAGCGCCGCTTTCAGCCGATCGTCGTCGGCGAGCCCGACGTCGAGTCCACGGTCGCGATCCTGCGCGGCCTCAAGGAGCGCTACGAGGTCCACCACGGCGTCCGCATCCAGGACGCCGCGATCGTCGCCGCCGCGACCCTCTCCGCGCGCTACATCGCCGACCGCTTCCTTCCCGACAAGGCGATCGACCTGATCGACGAGGCCGCCTCCCGCCTGAAGATCGAGATCGACTCGATGCCGGTCGAGATCGACGAGGTCGAGCGCCGCATCCAGCAGCTCGAGATCGAGCGCGAGGCCCTGAAGAAGGAGAAGGACGAAGCCTCCGCCGCACGGCGGGACGCGATCGAGTCCGAGCTGGCCGAGCTCCGCGAGCGCTCCAGCGAGATGAAGGCGCGCTGGCAGAACGAGAAGGACGCGATCGAGGCGATCAAGGAGGCGAAGGCGCGACTCGACGAGGCCAACCACGATGCCGAGCGCGCCGAGCGCGCCGCGGACCTCGAGCGCGCCGCCGAGCTGCGCTACGGAGCGATCCCCGAGCTCGAGAAGACCCTGGGCGAGCAGGAGGCGAAGCTGGCCGAGCTGCACGCCGAGGGCGGCATGATGCTGACCGAGGAGGTCACGGAGGAGGACGTGGCCGAGGTCGTCGCCAAGTGGACCGGGATCCCGGTCTCGCGCCTGATGGAGGGCGAGGTCGAGAAGCTGATCCACATGGAGGACCGCCTGCACGACCGCGTGATCGGCCAGGACGAGGCCGTCGAGGCCGTCGCCGGCGCCCTGCGGCGCTCGCGCGCGGGCCTCGCCGACCCCGACCAGCCGATCGGCAGCTTCCTCTTCTGCGGCCCCACCGGCGTCGGCAAGACCGAGCTGGCGCGGGCCCTGGCGGCGTTCATGTTCGACTCCGAGCAGGCGATGGTCCGCATCGACATGTCCGAGTACATGGAGAAGCACTCGGTCGCCCGCCTGATCGGGGCGCCGCCCGGCTACGTCGGCTACGAGGAGGGCGGCCAGCTGACCGAGGCCGTGCGCCGCCGTCCCTACTCGGTGATCCTGCTCGACGAGATCGAGAAGGCCCACCCCGACGTCTTCAACACGCTGCTCCAGATCATGGACGACGGCCGCCTCACCGACGGCCAGGGCCGCACGGTCGACTTCAAGAACGCCGTGCTGATCATGACCTCGAACGTCGGCTCGCAGTACATCGCGGGCGAGGCGCTCGAGGAGAAGGCCCGCGAGCAGGTCACCGAGGCGCTCACCCAGACCTTCCCGCCCGAGTTCCTGAACCGGGTGGACGACGTCGTCATCTTCCACCGGCTCACCGAGGCCGACCTGGCGCGCATCGTCGACATCCAGGTCGCCCGCCTCTCGCGCCGGGTCGCGGAGCGCGGGATCGAGATCGAGCTGACCGAGAAGGCACGCGAGCTGCTCGGCAACCTCGGCTTCGACCCGACCTACGGCGCCCGCCCCTTGAAGCGGGTGATCCAGAAGCAGCTCGTGGACAAGCTGGCGCTGCGCCTGCTCGAGGGCGAGTTCAGCGAGGGGGACGCGATCGAGGTCGACGCCGCCGACGGCGAGCTCGTCTTCAAGAAGGTTGCGGGCGGCGCGAAGCCCGCCGCCGAGACGGCCGCGGCGTAGCGAACAGGGCCGTCCGTCCGCTTCCCAGGGCCTCCGGCGCCTGCAACGAGGCCTGCAGGCGACATACCCCAAACTAATGGGTATCGGGATTCGCGCCTGATCGGACGAATAAACCCCCGTGGGCTTTCGCATCAAAGCTCAACGGGCGGGTTGGACCGTCCGCGAAGCCGCCTGGGAAGTCGAGGATCGCCTCGCTGGCGCGGCGTGCGAAGCCGCGGGCGCGGCCGAGCCGCTCCAGCGCCTGATCGACACCCGGGTCGCCTGGCCGCTGCAGCGGGTCCTGCAGACGCGCGTCGCCTGGCCCATCGCCGACGCCTTCCGCAAGCGGGGAACCGCGGCTCGCGCCGCGCTCGCGACGGGAGCGGTGACGGCCGTCGCCGGCGCCGCCGCGATGGGCGTGGTCGCCGGCTCCGGCGGGAAGCAGGGCGGCGGCCCCGCGATCGCTCCCGAACCGAGCCGGGTCGAGCTCGCGAGCGCCGCCGGGCCCGTGCTGAAGGGGATCGCGCCGGACTTCAAGGCCACGGACGGCGCAGCAGAGGTGAAGACCCCCGGGAGCGGCGCCGGCGTGGGGGTCCCCCCCGTCCCCGTCGCGCCTCCGCCCGGCGCTCCCCCGGCGCAGGTCGCGCGCAGCTTCGCCGACGCCTTCGTCTCCTACGAGGTCGGCGAGGTGACGGAGCGGACCGCCGCCGTGTTCGCCGTCGTCGCGAAGGAGCCGCTGGCGAAGGCGCTCGCGACCGAGCCGCCCCGGCTGCCCGCCTCCGCTGAGGTCCCGAAGGCGCGGGTCCTGAACGTCGTCATGGCCGAGCGCGAGGGCGAGAAGGCGGAGCAGGTCGAGGCGAGCGTATCCCTGGTCCGGCTCGACGCCGCCAGCGAGCTGCGGCTGACGCTCGAGCACACGCCCGAGGGCTGGCAGGTCACGCGGGTCCTGGGCTGATGGGCCGCCTCCGCAAGATCCTCGCCGCGGCCCTGGTGACGGCGGCCATCACCGCGCAGGGCGCGGCCGCGCAGAGCGAGCCCGACCAGGCGCCGGCGAGCATCACCACGCCCTCGGGTCCGGCCGCCGGGCAGCAGATCGTGCCGGCCCAGCCGAAGCCACCGGCCCCCTCGAAGCCCGCGCCCAAGCCCAAGCCGGCCCCGAAGCCACCGAAGAGCCAGGACCCCGCGCCGGCCGGCGGCGTGGCCCCCGAGCGCGCCGAGGAGGGGAGCGACGACCCGGGCGACGAGGCCGCGGCGCAGATGCCGCTGCCGGCCCCGGCGATGTGCGGTTCGACGAGCGTTCCGGCCTTCCTCATCCCCATCTACCAGTCAGCGTCGAAGGAGTATGCCCTCGGCGCCGCCGGCCCCTCGATCCTCGCCGCGATCAACGAGATCGAGACCGGGTTCGGCGTCAACCAGGGCCCCTCGTCGGCGGGCGCGATCGGATGGATGCAGTTCATGCCGGCCACCTGGGCCGCCTACGGAGTCGACGCCAACGGCGACGGCGCCAAGGACCCCTCCGACCCGGAGGACGCTATCTTCGCCGCCGCCCGCTACCTGCGCGCCGGCGGCATGCCCGAGGACCCCGAGAGCGCGATCTTCGCCTACAACCACGCCGATTGGTATGTCGCCGACGTCCTCGCGCGAGCCGCCTGCTACAGCGGCATCGGCGGCGGGCCGCTGGGAGACCTGACGCTTGTGCCGAAGCGGCAGGAGCTGATCTGCACCACCGCCAAGCGGGTCCGCGACGAGGTGCCCGGGCGCTATCTGAATGCCTTCCAGCGCGCCGCCGGCAGGTTCGACCTCGGGGCCGACGGCGTCTGGGCGCTGGCGGCCGTCGCTCGGCTCGAGTCCGACTACGGCCGCGGCATGACCAAGGACGAGCTGCGCGAGAGCGGCCCGATGGGCATCACCGACGCCAACTGGGACGCCTACGCCGTCGACGGGGACGGCGACGGCCGGACCCTGCGCAACAGCCCGGGCGACGCGGCGGCGACGCTCGCGCGGATGATCTGGGCCAGCGGGAGCGTGCGCGCGGGGATCTTCGAGCACAACCACGCGTCCTGGTACGTCGAGGAGGTCCTCGACCAGGCGAAGCCGCTGGCCGGTGAGTGCCGCGCGCGGACCGTCGCCTACGCGGTCGCGCTCCCCGGCCCGAGCGCGCTCCCGATCAACTGGGAGAACCTCGAGCTTTCGAACTCGCTCGAGCTGTGGGACCTCCAGCAGGGCGCGATCGATCCGCGCGTCGTGACGCTGATCGCGGCGATCAGCCAGGACCACAAGATCCGAATCTCATCGCTGCGCTCGGACCACTCGATGAACACCACGAGCGGCAACGTCTCCAACCACTACTTCGGCCGCGCGGTGGACATCGCCGCGATCGACGGCGTGCCCTGCACCGACACCTCCGTGGACTCGCCCTGCGGGACCATGGTCCGCGCCCTCGCCTCGCTGGATCCGGCGCACAAGCCAACCGAGCTGATCTTCTGCTTCGACGCCGACGGCCCCGGCCCGGCCTTCGCCGCGGCCGACCACTGCGATCACATCCACGCGGGCTTCGACGACTAGGGCCGCCGCGCGATTCCGCGGATCACCGGGCGCACCAACGGCGGCGCCTTCGGCATCTCGCCCCGCTCGAGCTGCTCGATCTGGAATCCGGCGTCGGCGATCGAGTCGGGGGTCGGGCGGTTCGGGTGGCAGCCGCCGGCGAACCAGCCCCAGGGGCGGTCCAGCCTGTCCTGCCAGCGCGCCAGGCGGTGCGAGTCGCCGCGGACGTGCTCGATGAAGAGGAGGGCGCCGCCCGGAACGAGCACGCGCTTGACCTCGGCCAGCGCGCGCGCCGGGTCCTGCACGGTGCAGAGGACGAGCGTCGAGACGACGGTGTCGAAGCTGCCGTCGTCGAATGGGAGCTGCTCGGCCCCCGCCTCGATCACGCTGATCTCGCTCGGGGCCGACCCCTCGGTCTCGAGCCGGTCGCGGAGGCGAGCGGCCATGTGCGGATCGGGCTCCGCCAGGACCAGCGAGGTGACGCTGACCCCGTAATGGGGGAGGTTGAGGCCCGTGCCAGCCCCGATCTCGAGCGCTCGGCCTCTCGCATGGACGAGCAGGGAGCGGCGGAGCTGCTCCAGCCCGGCGCGCTCCGTGCCGGCGAGCATGCGCTCGTAGAAGCGGGCGAACAGCGGATGCCCCTCCTTGGTCGTCCCCATGCACGGCATCTTTCCGGGTGCGGCGGATGGCGGCTTTGACGCATGCACCTTGCGAGACCCGCGGCGCTTCGCGGCCGCCCCGGATTGCACTTGCGGCGCGAAAGTGAAAGAAAGGGGGCCCCAGCACCGACAGAGAGGAGATGGGAGGGCATGCCCACCTATGTGATGCTCACCAACCTGACCCCGGAGGGGGTTCAGACGCTCAAGAACAACCCGACCAGGGTCCAGGAAGTCAACAAGGAGGTCGAGCAGCTCGGGGTCACGGTCAAGCACCAGTGGGCCACCCTGGGCCAGTACGACTTCATCACCGTTGTCGAGGCGCCCGACGACGCGACAATGGCGAAGGTCTCCGTCGAGCTGGGCTCGCGCGGGACGATGAGCAGCCAGACGCTGACGGCGCTGTCGGGCGAGGACCTGGCGAAGGCCCTTTGAAGGTCCTCGTCGTAGGGGCGGGAGGGCGCGAGCACGCGATCGTGCGCGCGCTCGCGCGCTCGCCCCAGGGCCCCGAGATCCTCTGCACCCCCGGGAACGCCGGGATCGCCGCCGACGCCCGCTGCCTGGACGCCGGCGCCGAGGACGTCCCGGCGCTGGTCGAGGCGGCGCGTGCCGAATCCGCCGACCTCGTCATCGTCGGTCCCGAGGCCCCGCTGGTCGCGGGGCTGGTCGACGCGCTGGAGGAGGAGGGCATCTCCGCCTTCGGCCCGAGCGCCGCGGCCGCCAGGCTCGAGGGCTCGAAGCTGTTCTCCAAGGAGGTGATGAAGGAGGCCGGGGTCCCGACCGCATCCCATACGGTCCTACGCTCCCACGAGGAGGCGGTCGGCCAGATCTCGTGCGCCTCCTACCCCGCGGTGATGAAGGCCGACGGGCTCGCGGCGGGCAAGGGCGTGATCATCTGCGAGACGGAGGCCGAGGCGCGCGAGGCTGCGGCCATCTTCTTCGAGGAGCGGCGGTTCGGCGACACCGAGGTTGTGCTGGAAGAGCACCTGGAGGGGGAGGAGCTGTCAGTGCTGGCGCTCTGCGACGGCGAGAACGTGGTGCCGCTCGCGCCCGCCCAGGACTACAAGCGGATCGGAGAGGGGGATGAGGGCCCGAACACCGGCGGGATGGGCAGCTACTCCCCCGTCCCCGGGATCGACGACGCCGAGATCGAGAGGATCGCCGACGCCGTCCATCGACCCGTCGTCGCGGCAATGGCCCGCAGGGGCACTCCATTCCACGGGGTCCTCTACGCCGGCCTGATGATGACCGCCGCCGGGCCGAAGGTACTCGAGTTCAACACGCGCTTCGGCGACCCCGAGACGCAGGCGGTGCTGCCGCGGCTGCGCTCCGACCTGGTCGAGCTCTGCGCCGCGTCGCGCGAGCCCTGCGGGCTCGCGGGCGTTCCCGCCGAGTTCGGCTCCGACTGGTCCGTGACCGTCGTGCTCGCCTCCGCCGGCTATCCGGCGTCCTCCTCGAAGGGAGACGTGATCAGCGGGCTGGCCGACGCCGCGGCCGTCGAGGGTGTCGAGATCACCCACGCGGGGACGGCCGCGCGCGACGGCGAGATCGTCACCGCCGGTGGCCGGGTGCTCAACGTGACCGGAATCGGGCCCGCCCCGGCAGAGGCCCGCGCGCACGCCTACGATGCCGCCGAGCGAATCAGCTTCGAAGGGATGCAGATGAGGCGCGACATCGCAGCCCGCGCAGTGGATCGCGTCGCAACGGGCTGACAACGAGAGGAGCGTCGGATGGAGAGGATGGAGCCGGGGAGCGCAGAGCCGGGCACCCAGATTGCCCCTGGCACGATGACCGAGGTCGAGGCGGCCTTCGAGGAGATCGAGGTCGACGCGCCGCTGGTCGGGATCATCATGGGCTCGAAGAGCGACAAGCCCAAGATGCAGCCCGCCGGGCAGGTGCTCCACGAGCACGGCATCAGCTACGAGGTCCGCGTCCTGAGCGCCCACCGCCAGCCCGAGGAGACCGCCGAGTACTGCACCAACGCGCGGATGCGCGGGCTGAAGGTGATCATCGCCGGGGCCGGCATGTCCGCCGCGCTGCCGGGCTTCGCAGCCTCCAAGAGCGACCTGCCGGTGATCGGCGTGCCGATCCTGGGCAAGAGCCTCGGAGGGCTGGACGCGCTGCTCTCAGCGGTGCAGATGCCCCCGGGGGTCCCCGTGGCCTGCGTGGCGATCGACGGCGCAAAGAACGCCGGCCTGCTGGCGAGCCGCATACTTAACGCGTGATCCCGAGGTACACGAGGCCTGAGATCGGGGCCGTCTGGACGCAGCAGCGCAAGCTCGAGACATGGCTCGAGGTGGAGCTGGCCGCTACGGAAGCCTGGGCCGAGGAGGGGGTCGTCCCGGTCCCCGACGCCGCCGCATGCCGCGAGCGGGCCGCATTCACGCTGGAGGCGGTCGACGAGCGGGAGCGGACGACGAATCACGACGTCGCGGCCTTCGTCGACGTCGTCTCGGCCTCGATCGGCGAGTCCGGGCGCTGGCTGCACTACGGGCTCACGTCGTCGGACGTGCTCGACACCGCGCTGGCGATCCAGCTCCGCGACGTCGGCGAGATCGTCGTCGCCGGCGCCCGCGCCTACCGTGACGCGCTGGTCGCGCGCGCCCGCGAGCACGCCGAGACGCTCTGCGTCGGCCGCACCCACGGGGTGCACGCCGAGCCCACCACCTTCGGGCTGAGGCTGGCCGGCTTCGCCTTCGAGGCGCACCGCAACCTCGAGCGCCTGACCGCCGCGTTCGAGCAGCTGCGGGTCGGCAAGCTCTCCGGCGCCGTCGGCACCTATGCCTCGGTCCCGCCGGCGGTCGAGGCTCGCGTGATGGATCGGCTCGGGCTCGAGCGCGAGGACGTCGCGACGCAGGTCGTGCCGCGCGACCGCCACGCGGTCCTGCTCTCGGCGGTCGCGCTCGCCGGGGCGGGCCTCGAGCGCTTCGCCACCGAGATCCGCAACCTCCAGCGCACCGAGGTGCGCGAGGTCGAGGAGCCGTTCGGCTCGGGCCAGAAGGGATCCTCGGCGATGCCGCACAAGCGCAACCCGATCACGACCGAGCGCATCACCGGCCTCGCCCGCGTGCTGCGCGGCTACGCGCAGACGGGCCTCGAGAATGTCGCCCTCTGGCACGAGCGCGACATCTCGCACTCGGGCGCCGAGCGGATCGTCCTTCCCGACGCGACGATCGGCCTCGACTACATGCAGGACCTCGCCAGGCGCGTCGCTTCCGAGATGAACGTCCGCGCGGACCGCATGCGCGAGAACCTCGAGCTCACGCACGGCGCCCTCTTCAGCCAGCGAGCCCTGACCGCGCTGGTGGACTCCGGGATGCCGCGCGACGACGCCTACCGCGTCGTCCAGGAGAACGCGCAGCGCGCCTGGGACGAGCGGACCGACTTCCGCGAGCTGCTCGGCGCCGCGGCGCCGGACCTCGATCTAGACGCCGTCTTCGACTACGACGCCTACCTCGCGCACGTGCCCGGGGTCCTGGCGAGATTGGATGAGCTCAGATGATCCTCTACACCTGCGGCCAGAAGACCTCGATGGGCAAGGCCGGGCACCCCTGCGGGCGCGCCGGCGACGCGCTCGACGAGGCCGGCTACGACTACGAGCTGAAGACCGTCCGCGGCTATCGCCTGGCGCCCTGGACCTGGGCGAGCCGCTCGCGCGACCGCGCCGAGGTGAAGCGCCTCAGCGGCACCAACGAGGTCCCGATCCTCGTGCTCGACGATGGCGAGGTGATCTCGGGGTCCGGCGACATCGTCCGCTGGGCGCGCGAGCGCCCCGCGCACCAGCCCGAGGTCGGCGGGGGCTGAGGCCCTCGCGATTCGCAGACCGGCATCCGGGTACAAGGACAGCGTTCGCAGGCCACGGAAAGGGAGCAGAACGCGATGGCGAAGACGAAGTCCGACAAGCATCTGTACAGGCGGCTGAGGGACAGCGGCCTCAGAAAGAAGACCGCCAAGCGGGCCTCCGAGGCGCTCCCCGCCAAGGGCCAGAAGAAGCCGAGCGCGGCACACCGGCTCGCGGACGAGCTCGCGGCGGCCGCGGACTCGATCCGGGAGCGCGCCGGCGGCGGCTCGCGCAAGCGCTCGCGTGCCGCGGTGAAGGCGTCGCGCACCCGGAAGGCAAAGGCCGCGAAGCGCAGCTCCGCGAATCGCAGGGGCGCGAGGACGCGAGCGGGCAAGTAGTCCTCGCCGGGTTGGAGGCGGGCCTGCCACCCGCCGCAGCCGTGGCCGCGCGCCGCCGCCTAGGCAGCCGCGGCGGGGATGCTCTCGCGCCGCCGCGCCAGGACCGCCGGGGTTCCGTCGCGCGGTGAGAGGGTGACGTTGCGCCGAACCATCGGCTGCGGCCCGGCGCCCGCGGGGCGCAGGATGGCGCGGCGCAGGATGGCGCGCAGGACGATCCGCATCTCGAACTGGGCGAATGCGGCACCGATGCAGCGGCGTGTGCCGCCCCCGAACGGGATCCAGCTGTAGGTCTCC
>DASSYK010000022.1:0-4801 GCA_035703345.1 Solirubrobacterales bacterium | reverse complement strand
CACCCTTTCCTCTCCGCGCCGGATTCTTTCAGCGGGGCGAGCCGGAGAGCCCGCGCGATGAGTCGGAGGGGGAACCGCGGTCCCATCAGTGAAGATGTCCGCGGTGGCGAAGAAGGACTTCACGATGCTCGAGGCGGCCGGTCGGGAGGTGCGCCTCTCGAGTCCCGGCAAGGTGTTCTTCCCGAAGCCGGGCCACACGAAGCTGGACCTCGCCGAGTACTACCTCGCGGTGGAGGAGGCGGCGGTCAACCAGCTCCGCGAGCGGCCGGGGACGATGAAACGCTTCGTCGACGGCGTCAGCGGCGAGTTCTTCTTCCAGAAGCGGGTTCCCAAGGGCGCGCCGGACTGGCTCCAGACGGCCACGTTCACCTTCCCAAGCGGGCGCACGGCCACAGAGCTCGTCGCCAACGACGGCGCCCACCTCGTCTGGGCCGTGAACCTGGGCGTGGTCGACTTCAACCCGCATCCCGTCAGGCGGGGCGACCTCGACCGCCCCGACGAGCTGAGGGTGGACCTGGACCCCACGCCCGGCGTCCGCTGGAACACCGTCCGCAAGGTCGCGATGTGCATCAAGGAGGTGCTGGAAGAGCACGGGCTGACCGGCTTCCCGAAGACCTCGGGCTCCCGCGGGATCCACGTCAACGTGCGGATCGAGCCGCGCTGGGACTACGACGACGTTCGCCGCGCGGCACTCGCGCTCGCGCGCGAGGTCGAACGCCGCGAGCCGAAGCGCGCCACCAGCAAGTGGTGGAAGGAGGAGCGCCACGGCGTCTTCGTCGACTACAACCAGAACGCCCGCGACCGCACGATCGCCTCGGGCTACTCGGTCCGCCCCGTGCCCGACGCCCGCGTGTGCTGCCCGGTCACCTGGGATGAGGTGCCGGACGTCGACCCCGCCGAGCTGCGGCTCGACACCGTCCCGGACCGGGTGGCCAAGGTCGGCGACCCGGCGGCCGACATCGACGACCACCCGGGCTCGCTCGACCAGCTCCTCGACCTCGCCCGGCGCGACGAGGAGCAGGGCCTCGGCGACGCTCCCTGGCCCCCGCACTTCCGCAAGCAGCGGGGCGAGCCGAAGCGGGTCCAGCCGAGCCGCGACACGGCCGGGAAAAAGAGGTCCTAGCCGGACACCGTCGGCTCGTAGGTCCCGAAGCTCCAGACGTTGCCCTCGAGGTCGAGAGCCGTGTATCCGCGCGAGCCGTACGCCTCGTCGCGCAGGCCGATCACCACCCTGGCGCCCGCCTCGACCGCGCGCGCATGGTGAGCATCGGGGTCGGAGACGACGACGTAGACGCACGCCGGGTGGCCGATCTCGACGTTGCCGGCCAGCTCGCCGGCCCCGCGGGTCCCGCCCATCACGATTCCGCCCTCGAACGAGAGCTCCATGTGAAGGACCTGCTCGTCCTCGGTGTGGACCGCGATCTCCTCGGCCCCGAAGGCCAGCTTGAGCCAATCGATGGCCTTCGCGGGCTCGTCGTAGCTCACGATCGGGTAGGCGCGCTGGTCGCTGGGTTCGGGCATCGTCTCTCCTCTCGTCAGCCGCCGAGCTCCGGCGGCATGGCCTTGGGGCCTTCGGGATACAGCTCGCGGAGCTGCTCCGCGGTCATCTCGAGGGTGTTCGCGGTCTCGGGGGGCGCGCCGACCACGAGCCAGAGCTGGTCGGCGTCGGTGTCGTTGAATGGCTGGCGCACGTGCTCGGGGCCGACCAGGACCGTGTCGAGCGGCTCGAGCGTCAGCAGCTCCTCGTCGACGCGCAGCCGGCCGCTGCCCTCGAGCAGGACGTACAGCTCGGAGGTCTCGCGGTGGCGGTGCTTCGTCGAGGCCTGGCCGGGGTGCAGGCGCCAGAGCCGCGCCCCCATCGTCTCGGCGCCGAGCTGCTCGGCGAGGTTCGTGTTCTCGACGCCCATCTGGTTCGAGGGGCGCCAGAAGGCGTCGGCGGCTCTCAGCGTCCGGTAGGCCACGCCCCCTTTATATCCGGGGCGCTCATGCGCGTCGCGATCCTGCCGATGGGTCGGGGGATGGACGCCAACCAGTACGCCTTCGTCCACGGGATGCGCCGGACCCGCGACACGCTCGACGAGTGGCGCTCCGATCCCTGGAAGCCCCTCGGATCATGGCTGGCGGGAGCCGCGGCGATCGGCGTCCTGCTGCTCGTCGCCGTGCTCGCGATCGCCTCCAGCCTCGAGCCCGACATCGGCTTCCACTACATGCCGAGCCTGGCCGACGGACCCGAGGCCGAGCACGTCGCCCAGATCGTCGGCGCGAACTCGCTGGTGCTGGCCCTCCACGCCGTCGCCTGCGTGGCCGGGTTCATCGCCGGGAGCGCCCTGCCGCTGTCGGCCTCGCGGCGGCGCGGCGTCTCGCGCTGGGTCCACGAGCGCGCGCGCCCCGTCGCGCTCGGCTGGGTGGTGCTCGTCACGGCGTTCTCGCTGATCACCCAGGCCGTCGCGCTCGGCATCTACGGCTCCACCCTCGCCTACTCGGCCGGCGTCTCGCCCGCGGTGCTGGTGCTGACGGTCCTCCCTCACGCGCTGCTCGAGCTGATCGCCGTCTTCCTGCCCCTGGCGGCCTGGACCATCGCCAGCCGCCGCGGGGACTGGGACCAGCTCCTCGCCGCGACCGCGGTCACGGTCACCGTCGCGATCCCGATGCTGATCGCGTCGGCCGTGTGGGAGGTCCACGTCTGGCCCCACCTGCTGCGGGCCGTCTCCCCCCTCGCCTGACACAGCTACGTCAATTGGTCGATCGTGCAGTCGCGAGGCTTCTTGTCCTCGCGCCAGCGCACGATCTTCGAGCCGTGGCGGATGCGCCCGCCGCTGCTGTGGTCGTAGGTGACCTCGACGACGAGCTCCGGCCGCAGCGCGTTCCACTCGAGGTCGCGGTCGGCGTCCCAGCGGCTGGGGTCGCCGCTCCCCCGCTCGCCGGTCTCGTACGGCGCCAGCTTCCTGACCAGCTCCTTCTTCTCCTTCGCCTTGAGGCCGGAGGTGTGGCCGATCGGCCGCAGCTCAGCGCCCTCGTAGAGCCCGAGGATGAGGGAGCCGACCGTGCCCTCGGCCTTCCCCGGCCGCCATCCCACGATCACGCAGTCGATGGTGCGGACCCGCTTGACCTTGACCATTCCCTTGCGCTCGCCCGGCCGGTAGAGGGCGTCGAGCTGCTTCGCGATCACGCCCTCGCCCGAGTGCAGCCACCGCTCGGCCTTGGCGGGCGAGGAGACGAGCGGCGTGATCTCGAGCGACTCGTTGCGCCGGCGCCGCGGGCCACCCATGACCTTCGTCTTCAGCAGCTCGCGCCGCTCGCGGAAGGGGGTGTTCAGCAGCTTGCGGCCGCCGACCGCGAGCAGGTCGAAGGCGCGGAACCGCGCCGGGGTCTTCTCCGCGAGCATGCGGACGCGCGACTCGGCCGGGTGCAGCCGGTTCTGGAGGGCGTCGAACTCCTCGCGCCCGTCCTCGCCGAGGATCACCAGCTCCCCGTCGATCACGTAGCGGCCCCTCGGGAAGACGAGCTCCGGGAAGTAGCGCAGCAGCGGGCGGCCGCCGCGCGACTGGAGGTACACGTCGTCGCCGTCGACGAACGCCAGCGCGCGGAAGCCGTCGTACTTGGGCTCGTAGCACCAGTCGGGGCCCTCCGGGAGGACCTTGCGCGAGAGCGCGAGCTGAGGCTTGATCGGCGGCTTCAGGGGCAGGGCCATCGGCCCGATCCTACGGCGGCCCTAGGATCGGCGGCGTGAGCACCGAGGCCACAGCGACCCCCGCGGCCTGCGATCTCGCCGTGGTCGGCGGAGGCATCGTCGGCCTGGCGGTCGCGCGCGAGCTTCTCTCCCGCCACCCGGGCGCGAGCCTGTGCGTGCTCGAGCGCGAGCCGCGCCTCGGCGAGCACCAGACCGCGCGCAACAGCGGCGTCATCCATGCCGGCATCTACTACAAGCCCGGCTCGCTGAAGGCCCGGCTCTGCGTCGCGGGCGCGCGCGAGCTGTTCGCCTTCTGCGAGGAGCGCGGCATCGAGACCGACCACAACGGCAAGCTGATCGTCGCGACCAGCGCGGAGGAGCTGCCCCGGCTCGATGAGCTCGAGCGCCGCGGGCGGGCCAACGAGGTGCCGGACCTGCGCCGGATCCCGGCGGACGAGATCGCGTCGATCGAGCCGCACGCCGTGGGCATCGAGGCGCTCCACTCCCCGCGCACGGGGGTGGTCGACTTCCGCCAGGTCGCCGAGGCCTACGCCGGCGACGTGCGCCGGGCCGGCGGTTCGATCCACACGGGCTGCCCGGTCGAGGGGCTGGAGGCTCACGGGGACGGGCTCGAGCTGCGCCATCCGGGCGGCGCGACGCGGGCCGGCTACGCGGTCTTCTGCGCCGGGGCGTGGTCGGACAGGCTCGCCGTGATGGCCGGGGCGCCCACCGAGCCGCGCATCGTCCCCTTCCGCGGCGGCTACCGGCGCCTGCGCCCCGAGCGCGCCGAGCTGGTGCGGGGGAACCTCTACCCCGTCCCCGACCCGGACCTGCCCTTCCTCGGCATCCACCTGACGCGCACGATCGACGGCGAGGTCCTGCTCGGGCCCTCGGCGCTGCTCGTCGGGGCCCGCGACGCCTACCGTCCCTGGAAGGTGAGGCCGGCCGACCTGGGATCGAGCCTGGCCTGGCCGGGAACCTGGCGGCTGGTGCGCAACTACTGGCGCACCGGCGCGAGCGAGATGCTCCAGGCCGTGAGCGGCCGCGCCTTCGCCCACGAGGCGAACCGCTTCGTCCCGGAGCTGCGCCCGGCCGACTTCCTCCCCGGCCCCGCTGGCGTCCGCGCCCAGG
>DASSYK010000011.1:0-4727 GCA_035703345.1 Solirubrobacterales bacterium | reverse complement strand
CTCGCGGACCACGACCGTTCCCTGCGGGACCTCGACGATCTCCTGGCGCTCCTTCGGCGGGATCTCGTCCTCGCTCAGGTCGGCGAAGAGGTCCTCGCGCGCGCTCTCGGGGCCGGAGATGGGCTCCTTGGTCTGGGAGTCGAACAGGTAGAACGTCGGGCCCGCGGTGGTGCATCTGTCCTCGAAGCACTCCGGCGCCTGCTGGGAGGCCACCACGACCGCGTCGTACAGGCGCGGGAACGGCGACTCGGTAGCGCGATCCGCCCGCACGTTCGGGTTGGGGATGACGTTCGGCTCCCAGTCGTAGAAGAAGAGCTGGGCGGTGTCGCCGACCTGCGCGATCGCCCGCTCGGCGTTCTGGACGTCGGGGAGCGCGACCCGGACGGAGTCGTTGCCGACCTGGGAGATCTCCGGCTCCGCGACACCGAGGGAGTCGGTGCGGGAGCGGATGATCTCGATCGAGCGGTCGATGTCGTCGCTCTCGATCTCGGGGTTCTGCGGGGTCGGCCGTCCCTGGTAGATCAGCTCGGTGCCGCCGGAGAGGTCGAGGCCGAGCTTCGTGTCCTTGGTGCTGATGACCCACAGCGAGGCCAGCACGAGGCCCGCCACGAACAGCAGGACGAAGAGGTTTCGGCGGCGGTTGGCCAACGGGAGCCGCTAGCTCTCGGGGGTGAGCACGAGCAGCAGCCCGCCGTCGTCGTCGTAGGCCGGGAACAGGTCAGCCACGGCCTCGGTCGGCAGGTCGCCCTCGGCGTTGACGGCGACCTTCTTGCCCAGCGAGCGCACCCCCCATTCGAGCGTCGTCTCGATCGGGTCCGTGTCGTCGTCGTCGCTGTCGGCCTCCGTGACGTCGTCTCCGCCGTGGATCCACTGCAGGCCGAGCACGTCGCGGACGGGACGGCCGATCACGTCCTCGTCCTTGAGGCCGGTGAGCTCGAACGCGTTCTTGCCGAGGTCGAGCAGCCGGCCTTTCGCGTCACAGGTGAAGAACGCCGCGCCGGGGGCGGGGTAGTAGTCGTCCAGCAGCTCGAAGAGGAAGCCGAAGCCGCACTTCGAGCAGCTCTTCGGGCGGGTCGAGAAACCCGCCGTCCGCTCTCCGCTCAGCTCCCTGTTTCCGCAGTTCGGGCAGATGAAGAAAGGCACCACGGGAAGGCTAGCTGAGCGCCTGAATCCGAGGTAAGGCACAGGGCTCAGAACAAGCTCGCGTGCGCCTCCGGGACGGGCAGCCCGAGGTGCTCGTACGCGCGCTCGGTCAGCACCCGCCCGCGGGGCGTGCGCTTGATCAGGCCCTGCTGGAGCAGGTAGGGCTCGAACACGTCCTCGAGCGTGTCCTGCTCCTCGCCCAGGGCGACCGCGAGCGTCGAGAGGCCGACGGGCCCGCCCCCGAACTTGGAGGCGATCAGGTCGAGGAACTGGCGGTCGTGGCGGTCGAGGCCGGCGGCGTCGATCTCGAGCAGCACCAGCGCCTCGGCGGCGATGTCGCCGCTGATCTCCCCTCCCCCCTTCACCTCGGCGAAGTCGCGTACGCGCCGCAGCAACCGGTTCGCGACGCGGGGCGTCCCGCGCGCGCGTCCGGCGATCGTCCCCGCGCCCTCGTCGCTGATCACCACGCCGAGGATGCCGGCCGAGCGCAGCACGATCCGGGTCAGGTCCTCCGGCGCGTAGTGCTCGAGGCGGTGCGAGACGCCGAAGCGGTCGCGCAGCGGGGTGGTCAGCAGCCCGGTCCGGGTCGTCGCGCCGACCAGCGTGAACGGCGGCAGGTCGAGGGTCACGGTGCGCGCCCCGGCCCCCTGGCCGAGGACCACGGGGAGACGGCGGTCCTCCATCGCCGGGTAGAGCGTCTCCTCGACGGCTCGGCCGAGGCGGTGGATCTCGTCGATGAAGAAGACGCTGCCCGGCTCGAGCGCGGTCAGGAACGCGGCGATGTCGGCCTTGCGCTCCAGCGCCGGGCCGGCCGTCTGGACCAGCGGCGCGTTGAGCTCGGCGGCGATTATGTGCGCGAGCGAGGTCTTCCCCAGCCCCGGCGGGCCGGCGAGCAGGACGTGATCGAGCGCCTCGCCGCGGCGACGGGCGGCCTCGATGAAGATCCCGAGCTGCTCCGTGACCTGCACCTGATTGACGAAGTCCTCGAGGGTGGGCGGGCGCAGCGAGCGGTCGAAGTCGTCGTCGACCCCTACCGGCCGGGCGTCGTGGATCGCGATCTCGTCGCCGTCCTCGATCTCCGGGGTACGGATGCCCTGGCCCGGCTCGACGCTCATGCGGCCTTCGCCCCCGCCGCGGCGCGGAGCGCGGACTGGACGATCTCCTCGGGAGACTCGCCGCCGGCGCGCTCGAGCAGCCCCTCGGCCTCGGCCGGGCTGTAGCCGAGGTTCAGCAGACCCTCGCGCGCCAGCGCCCGCGGGTCCTCCTCGCCGCTCGCGGTGATGGAGATCTCGCCCGCGCCGCCGTCGATCTCGCCGGCGACCTTCTCGCGCAGCTCGACGATGATCCGCTCGGCCGTCCGCTTGCCGATCCCCGGGACCGCCTGGAAGCGCTTGGCGTCGCCGGCCGCGATCGCGAGCAGCAGCTCGCGGACCCCCCCGCCCGAGAGGACGGCGAGAGCCACCTTGGGGCCCACCCCACCGACCGAGATCAGCTTCAGGAAGAGGTCGCGCTCCTCCTCGCTCGCGAAGCCGTAGAGGTTGAGGGAGTCGTCGCGCGGGACGAGGTGCGAGTGCAGCGTCGCCCGGCTTCCCACGGCGGGAACCGCCTTCAGGGTCTCGGCCGAGACCGCCAGGGCGTAGCCGACGCCGTTCGCGTCGATCACGACGTGGTCGGCACGGCGCACCAGCACCGCTCCTGCGACGGAGGCGATCATCCCTCTGGATTCTGCGCCGCCGCCCGGATGCCTTCGCCGTCAGCCGGCCAGGCGCGTCGCCGGGACCGGGCCGGCGGCGGGAGCGGTGCCGAACGGCGCGGCCGCGCGCCGCGCCGCCGCCCCGCCCGCGTGGCAGATGGCGACGGCGAAGGCGTCGGCGGCGTGGTCCGGAGAGGGAGGCTCGGGCAGGCCCAGCAGGGCCGCGACCATCTGCTGCACCTGCTCCTTCCCGGCGGCCCCCGAGCCGCAGACGGCCTTCTTCACGGCCTGGGGCGTGTAGTCGAAGCAGGGAACGGCCTCCTGCGCGGCCGCAAGCATCGCCACGCCTCTCGCCTGGCCGACGGAGAGGGCCGAGCCGACGTTGCGCCCGAAGAACAGGTCCTCGAGCGCCATCGCCTTCGGCTCGTGCCAGGCGATCAACTGCCGCAGCGAGTCGTGGATCTTCGCGAGCCGCTCCTCGGCGCGCAGGTCGGTAGCCGTCTCGATCACGCCTCCGTCGAGGGCCACCATCCGGTCGCCGATCGTGCGAACGACGCCGAACCCCGTGTTCGCCGCGCCCGGGTCTATCCCGATCACGATCACCCCCCTTGTTTCTAGCTCGGGGGCCGGATGTCCTGCGAGCTATCGCCGGGCTTTGAGCGGCTTGATCCGCACCCACCAGCAGTTGAGCGTGAACGTGTCACCCGCCAGCTCGTCCTCCACGTGCAGGGTCCAGCGGCCGCGAGCCTTCCCGCCGTCCATGATCGCCAGCGGAAATCCCTGCGGCTGCACCGTGGCGACCCACGGCGAGAAGGTCTCGCCCGGCTGGATCGGGGGCGGCGCTGCGCCGGAGATGAAGTTGAGAGTCTCGTCGCTGAACTGCGTCGCGCCCGCGCGGCACTCCCCGGTCCCGTACGAGGTGTTCCCCGGCTGGCCCTGGTTTCCCCTCGCCAGCATCACGAACGCCCCGTTCGGCGCTTGGAGGTAGACGCCGATGTCGTCGAGCTGGTTCGGCGGCCCCGTGATCGAGAACCCCACGTCGACGTCCGCGACCTCCTTGCCCTTCATGGCCCTGCCCACGCGGATCCAGGAGTCCAGGACACCGAAGAACCCGTCGGCGCCGGCGCCGCGGTCGGGGATCGCCGCAGGCAGGTTGCTGCGGAAGACCTTGGCCTTGTTCGCCCCGCGCTTCTTCCCCTTCTTCGCCGCCTCCGCGCCGGCGGGCGCGGCGAGCGCGGTCAGTGCCAGCACGAGCACGAGGCCCACGGCCGCCGCGATTCGCCGATTCCTGCCTGTCATCGAAATCTCCCTTCCGTGGTCCGCTGGCTCCCGTCGCGAGATTGGCACGACATGGGGACGGCGTCAAGCCGCCCGGCACCGCATATAGGATGCCCAGCCGATGCCGGGGGCGCTACGAAGGGAGAGCGGCATGCGGGGCCGCAGGGTCCTGATCGCCGTGCTCGCGGTCGCGGTCGCCACGATGGGCGCCGCGGCGGGGGCCGACGCGAAGAAGAAAAAGAAGAAGAAGGTCGTGGCCGTCACGAAGTCCGCTGCGGTGCCCTTCGGATCGAACAGCGCCGTCACGGGGTCCGCCGCCTGCGCGGGCAAGACGCACATGACGGGTGGCGGCTACGCCATCTCCCCCAGCTTCACGCCGCCATCCACCGGGCTGCGGTCGAGCGCCGTGAGCAACCACGCCGCCGGCTCCAAGAGCTGGACCACGGGAGCGGGGGCCTTCGTCAACCCGAGCGCCTCCGGCAGCCTCACCAGCTACGTCCGCTGCGAGGGCAACAACGCCGGGCAGCTCGTCGTCACCGGGTCCAGCACGGTCAGCTACGACCCCGGCGTGGGTGGAAACTCGGTCCTCAACTGCCCGCCCGGGACCCACGTG
>DASSYK010000105.1:0-10707 GCA_035703345.1 Solirubrobacterales bacterium | reverse complement strand
GTTGCGGCCGGTCAGGAAGAGCTCCTTCGTGCGGGGAACGCCGATCGTGTCGATGAACCGCTGCAGCCCCGTGTGCCCGTAGATCAGGCCGAGCTTGGCCGGAGGCATCCCGAGCCTGGCCCCGGCCGCGCAGATGCGCAGGTCGGCGCTGAGCGCCAGCTCCAGCCCGCCGCCGAGCGCGTGGCCATTGAGCGCGGCGACGACCGGCCAGGGATGCGAGGCGACGGCCTCCAGCGCCGCGGTGAAGGGGTGTGCGACAAGCGCCTCGGCGTCCCGCTCGAAGCTCTCGTCGGGGATCCCGGCGATGTCGTAGCCCGCCGAGAACGCCCTGCCCTCTCCGGTCAGCACGACGCAGCGGGTCTCGATCCCGTCGTCGAGGCGGGGCATCGCCTCGGCGATCGCCCCGAGCACGTCGTGGTCGAGGGCGTTCCGCGCCTCGGGCCGCGAGATGGTCAGCCGCGCGACCGCCTCGGCGGGGAAGTCGAGGCGAACCTTTCCCCCGGCCAGGTCTTGACTATTCGAGGACAACGAGGACGTCGCCCTCGGAGACCGACTGGCCCTCTTCGCAGCGAATCTCGGCGACCTTGCCGTCGTCCTCGGCCTCGATCGGCATCTCCATCTTCATCGACTCGAGGATGACGACGGTTTCGCCGTCGGAGACCTCGTCCCCGACCTCGACTTCGATCTTCCAGACGGTGCCCGTGATGTGCGCCTCGATATCTGCCATGGCGCGGCACAATATCCCGCCGTGCCGCAGGACGACGCCACCACCCGCTTCGTGATCGCCGCGGCCCGTAACGAAGCGGACCGGATCGGCGCCACCCTCGACGCCTTGGCGGCGGCCCTGCCGGGCGCCCGCCTCTACGTCGCCGACGACGCCTCGGAGGACGGGACGGCCGGGGCCGCCATGCAGCACGGCGCCACCGTGATCCGCCGCGGCCGCAGCCACGGCAAGGGCGGCAACGTCGGCGCCGCGGCAGAGGCGGCCCTGTCGGAGCTGGGCGACGCCGACGCGACGTTCCTGCTCTGCGACGCCGACCTCGGTTCCTCGGCCGCCGAGCTGGTCCCGCTGCTCGATGCGGTCGAGCGCGACGAGTGCGACCTGGCCGTCGCCGCGTTCGCCCGCCGCGAGGGCGGCGGCTTCGGCTTCGCCCTGGGCTACGCCCGGGACAAGATCGAGCAGCTCTGCGGCTTCCGCGCCGAGGCCCCGATCTCGGGTCAGCGCGCGATGCCAGCCTCGCTGCTCCGCCAGGTGCTCCCCTTCGCCGACGGCTTCGGGATGGAGATCGGAATGACGGTCGACGCCGTCCGCGCCGGAGCGCGCGTCAAGGAGATCGAGCTTCCCCTCACCCACCGCGCCACCTACCGCACCCTGCGGGGCTTCCTTCACCGCGCGCGGCAGCTGCGCGACTTCCGCCGCGCGGTGCGGCCGAGGCGATAGCGTCCGCGCGCCGTGATCCTCGCCATCGACCAGGGCACCACCGGAACGACCTGCATCGTCTTCGAGGAGTCGGGGCGGGCCTGCGGGCGGGGCTACAGCGAGTTCCGCCAGCACTTCCCGCAGCCGGGGTGGGTGGAGCACGACGCCGGGGAGATCTGGGAGGTGACGCGCAAGGTCGCGATCGCCGCGCTCGCCGACGCCGGCGTGCAGGGCTCGGACCTCAAGGGGATCGGGATCACCAACCAGCGCGAGACCGTCGTCGCCTGGGACCCGAAGACCGGCGAGCCCGTCCACCACGCCCTCGTCTGGCAGGACCGCCGGACGGCCAGGCGCTGCGACGAGCTGCGCGAGCGGGAGGGGGTGCTGGACCTGGTCCGCGAGCGCACCGGCCTCGTCATCGACCCCTACTTCTCCGGGACCAAGATCGAGTGGCTGATCCGCAACGCCGAGGTCGCGGGCGCGGTGTTCGGGACGATCGACTCGTGGCTGGTCTTCAAGCTCACCGGCCGCCACGTCACCGACTACACGAACGCCTCCCGGACGCTGCTGTTCGACATCCGCAAGCTGGCCTGGGACCCGGACCTCTGCGAGCTCCTCGGGGTGGACCCGGCCCGGCTGCCGGAGCCGGCCCCCTCGGCGGAGGTCTACGGGACGACGTCCGTGTTCGGCGGCGAGGTCCCGGTCGCGGGCATCGCCGGCGACCAGCAGGCGGCCCTGTTCGGGCAGGCCTGCCACGCGCCCGGCGAGACCAAGAACACCTACGGCACGGGGAGCTTCGTGCTGCTGAACGCCGGCACTGAGGCGCCGCCCCCGCCGGAGGGGCTGCTGACCACCGTTGCCTGGGGCCTCGGGGACACGGGCGGCCCCGGAGGCGCTGCGGAGCAGGTGGACTACGCCCTGGAGGCCGCGATCTTCGTGACGGGCGCCGCTGTGCAGTGGCTCCGCGACGGGCTCGGGATCATCTCCGAGGCCGGCGAGAGCGAGGCCCTCGCCGCTTCGCTCGAGACCAACGAAGACGTCTACTTCGTGCCCGCGCTGACCGGCCTCGGGTCCCCGCACTGGGATCCGTACGCGCGCGGGACGATCGTCGGGCTGACCCGGGGAAGCGGCCGGGCCCACCTCGCGCGGGCCGCGCTGGAGGCGATCGCGTACCAGACGGTGGACGCCGTGCGCGCGCAGGAGGCGGCCTCGGGCGAGTCGATCCCGGCGCTGAAGGCCGACGGCGGGGCGGTCGTGAACGCCTGGTTGATGCAGTTCCAGGCCGACACGCTCGGCGTGCCCGTGATCGTGCCCGAGATCGCCGAGACCACCGCGCTCGGCGCGGCCTATCTGGCCGGCATCGCGACGGGCCTGTGGGATCGCGAGGGCGTGCGCGAGATGTGGCGCGAGGCGGCCCGGTACGAGCCGCGAATGGGGGAGGACGAGCGCGAGACGCTGCTCGCGCGCTGGCGCGATGCCGTCGCCCGTTCCCGCGGCTGGTCCGTGGCGTAACCCCGCGCGCGCGAACGGGTAGAAATCAGCAGTCGCCGCCTCCGTCGAGGCGGCTTCCGCTCGCTCTATAGAGAGATGCCGAAAGTCGATCCCAAGGACATGAAGCCGCAGGTCTACAAGGACCCCCGTCCTGCCGAGTACTTCACCCGCTTCCACGAGAAGGCTCGCAAGGGCGTCGGGTGGTTCATGTACGACCTGGTGCGGGTCATCCTCACCCTCCCGACGATCGTCCTCTTCCGCACCCGCGCGATCGGGGTCGAGAACGTGCCGCTGCACGGCAAGGTGATCGTGACGCCGAACCACTTCAGCCAGATGGACCACTTCCTGGCCGCGGTGTACCTGCGGCGGAAGGTCCAGTTCATGGCGAAGTCCCAGCTGTTCGCGAACGCCTTCCTCAACTTCGTCTTCTACCACGGCGGCGTCTTCCCGGTCCGCCGCGGCTACAACGACACCGAGGCCTTCAAGACGGCCCGCACCGTCCTCGGCAGGGAGGGCGCCGTTCTCATGTACGCGGAGGGCGGCCGCTCCCGCACCGGCGACCTCGGCGAGCCCAAGCGCGGCGTCGGCAAGATCGCCCTCGAGTCGGGCGCCCCGGTCGTCCCCGTCGCGATCCACGGCTCCGCCTACGCGCGCCGCTGGAAGCGCCTCCGCTTCCCCAAGGTGACCGTCCAGTACGGCGAGCCCCTCTCCTTCCCGGTCAAGGCCGACCCGACCCGCGAGGAGCAGCAGCAGGTCGCCGACCAGGTCTTCGACCACGTCCGCGCGATGTACGTGGACCTCGAGGAGAACGGCCGCCGCAACGTCCTCAAGCGCCTCCGCCAGGGCCTGCCCGCCTCGCCCGAGCCGGGCGCCCCGGCGACCCGCATCCGCGGCTAGCTACTCCTCGTAGCGCGCTTCGAGCTTCGGCCAGAACTCCGGATCGTGGCCGGGTACGACGAGGGCGTACGGGTAGGCCTGCCTGTAGGCGCTCATCTCCTTGACCGAGCGGTGCCAGTTGTGGAGGTCGTGCACGCGGCCGGGTTCCGCGCGGCCCTCGAGCTGGCGCCAGGTGTGCGCGACGTCGCCGCAGACGACGAAGTCGCGGCGGGGCAGGCGGCAGATGACGGACATGTGCCCGGCGCTGTGCCCGGGGGTGAAGACGAGGCGAACCGAGCCGTCGCCGAAGAGGTCGAAGGAGCGCCCGAAGGGCCCGTACGACTCGATCGCGTCGGAGTCGAAGTCGACGGTGCAGTAGTCGAAGGCGTGGTCGAAGTGCTGGGCGCGGTAGCTGCTCCGCAGCCTCGGCCGCTCGGTCGCTTCCTCCCACTCGTCGGAACTGACGACGAAGACCGACTCCGGGAACTCCGAGATCGCGGATGCGTGGTCGAGGTGGAGGTGGGTGAGGATGACGACGGCGACGTCGCCGGGCCCGACGCCCTTGTCGCGGAGCTGGGAGACGACGTCCCGGCCCTGCTCCAGCTCGAAGTAGGAGGCCGCGATCCGCCCCATGTTCTGCCGCGGGTCCGAGGCGACGGAGGGGTGAAGCCCGGTGTCGATCAGGATCGCGCCCACGCCGGGGTGCCGTACGAGGAAGGAGGGCACCGGCATCCGCGTGTAGTCCTCGCGGGAGACGCCGATGCCGAGCGAGCGCAGGCGCCCGCTCAGCCCGGGCTCGCGCTCGATCATCGCCGGCGGGACGACGACGGTCCCGGCCCGCATCGGCTCGACGATCACCGAAGCGTCGGGCGTCCCCCCGGCGAGCGGCTCGGCGAGCGGGATCGCGTCTGCTCTTACCTTCACGCCTGCGGAGCGTAGTCGCGGGTGCGGACCCCCCTGGGCGCTTTCGTGCTCATATGCTCAGGCGGATGACCGACCTGCCCAGCTCGCGGATCTTCGCCTCAGGCCTGCTCGACGGCCAGGTCTGCGTCGTCTCCGGGGCGGGGACGGGGCTCGGCCGCGCGACGGCGAACGAGCTCGCGCGCCTCGGCGCCACCGTCGTGGGCTGCGGGCGACGGCCGGAGCCGCTCGAGGAGATGGTCTCCGAGATCACCGCCGGGGGAGGGAAGGCCGAGGCCGGGCCGCTCGACATCCGCGACGCCGAGGGCGTCGACGGCTTCTTCGACGGTGTCATGGAGCGGCACGGCCGGCTCGACCTGCTCGTCAACAACGCGGGCGGCCAGTTCCTCAGCCCCGCTGAGGCGATCACGCCGAAGGGCTTCCGCACGGTCACCGAGCTGAACGTCCAGGGGACCTGGCAGATGACCCACGCAGCCGCGACGAAGGCGTTCATCCCCCAGGAGCGCGGCAAGGTCGTGAGCGTCACGGTCTCGCCGCACATGGGCTTCCCCGGGATGGTCCACACGGGGGCGGCGCGGGCCGCCGTCGAGAACATGATGCGGACCCTCTCGGTCGAGTGGTCGCGATTCGGGATCCGCACGGTCGCGCTCGCGATCGGCCAGTTCGACACCGAGACGCTGCGCACCAAGTACCCGCAGGCGATCGTCGACAACGTCGCCAAGACCGTACCCCTGGGCCGCCTCGGGACCGAGGACGAGATGGCCTGGATGGTCGCCTACCTCGCCTCTCCCGCCGGCGACTTCTTCTCGGGCTGCGTGCTGACGATTGACGGTGCGCGGGACAACTGGTTCGGCGCCTGGCCTCCCGGCGGCGCCTCCGACGAGGGCGGCGAGCCGCTCGCCGAGGAGCGGCGCGAGAAGCCCTGACCGCCCGCCCGAGGCCGTCTCAGACGATCCGCGGGAGCCAACCGGCTACGGCGGCGCGGACGGCGTCGAGGTCCTTCTTCAGCGAGTGGTTGCCCGGCACGACGACGATCTCGGCGGTCTTCGTCGCCTCGGGCATCCCGAACGGATCGCTCTCGCCCTGCACCACCAGCACCGGCACCTCGACGGCGTCCAGCTCGCCCTGCCGCGAGCGCTCCGGCTTCCCGGGCGGGTGCTCGGGAAAGGCGAGACAGAGCACCGCGGCCGCCCCCGTCGCGGCCGCGGTGCGGCAGGCCACGCGCGCGCCGAGCGAGCGGCCGCCCGTCACCAGCCGCATCCCGGCGAGAGCGTCGGCTCGCAGTGCCTCGATCACCGCCGTCCAGGCCGCGTCGAGCTGCTTCGCCGGCGCCGGGGCGCGGCGCCCGGCCACGAGGTAGGGCTGCTCGACGAGCGCGATGCTGATTCCCGCCTCCCTCGCCGCCCCCGCCGCGGCCCCCAGATCGGGCGCGTCCACGCCTCCGCCCGCCCCGTGGCCGAGCACCAGCGCCCCGGCGGGCGAGGCGGCCGGCTCGAGGTGGACCCGGGCCGGCCCGTGCGGCGTCTCGACCTCTACGAGTACATCCCCGTGAACTGGCCGCCGGTCACGTTGATGACCTGGCCGTGCACATAGTTCCCGAGCTCGGAGCAGAGGAACAGAACCGGCCCCGCCGCCTCCACGGGCTGGGCCGGGCGGCCGAGCGGGATCATCATCTGGGCCATCTGGCGCATCTGCTCCGGGATGCCCAGCGCGACCTCCTCCTCGGTGCCGCCGGCGGTCTGCATCGTCTCGCCCTTCTCGCGGGCCTGGGTCAGGCGGGTCTCGACGAAGCCGAAAGCGACCGCGTTGCAGTTCACCTTGAACTGTCCCCACTCCTTGGCGATGGTCTTCGTCAGACCGGTGACCCCGGCCTTGGCCGAGGAGTAGTTCGCCTGGCCGGCGTTGCCCATCGTCCCGGAGACCGAGCTCACGTTGACGATCTTGCGGAACACCTCCTTGCCCTCCGCCTGCTCGGCCTTGCCCGCCTCGCGCCAGGACGGCGCCAGGGCGCGGATCACCCGGAAGGGGACGATCGTGTGGATGTCGAGCATCGCCTGGAACTGCTCGTCCGTCATCCGGTGCACCACGCCGTCCCAGGTGTAGCCGGCGTTGTTCACCACGGCGTCGACCTGCCCGAAGGCGTCGATCGCGGCCTTGACGAGGTCGTCGCACGCGCCGGGCTCGGTCAGGTCGCCCGCGAACACCGCGGTCTCGCCGTCGATCTCGCTCGCGGCCTGCTCGGCGACGTCTCCGTCGAGGTCGTTGATGAGCACCTTGGCCCCGTTGGCGGCGAACAGCTCAGCCGTGGCCCTTCCGATGCCCCGCGCGGACCCGGTGATGATCGCGCTCTTTCCGTCCAGCAGTCCCAAAGTGGTCGCCTCCTGTCTAGCGGTGAGGAAGTGGTTTCCTCCGGAGCGGGAATTCTTATCGGTCTCGGCGCGGTCCGCGCTCAGCCGAGGCCGCTAGAGCCCGAGCAGAGCCGGGCCGAGGCTGGTGATCGAGCGCGGGTCCTCGCCGTGCTCGGCCTCGAACTCCTGTGCAAGCTCGTCGTCGAACAGCGCCAGCAGCAGCTCCTCCCGGCTCGAGCCGAACTCGCAGGCCGCGCGGTCGAGGGCCTCGAGCGAGAGGTCCTGGAAGAAGCCGCCGATCCCGCCGGTGCCGGGAAGGTCGCGCTCGGCCGTGCACGGGTCGGCGATCGGCACGCGCTCGCGCTCCGATCCCGCGAAGACGACCGCGTACCCGGCCGATGCCGCCAGCGCCGCCGCCGTCGCCCAAGCGACCGCGCGGCGCGCTACCCAGGCCCCCGGCGCGAGGGCGCCCCACAACAGCACGGCGGCCGCGCCGAGCGCGAGCCCGGCGGTGACGATGAAGGCGATCCGGAAGCCCGAGCGCACGGCGCCGGTGACGATGTCGTCCAGGCGCCCGCCGAGGCTCCCGAGCTCCTCCGCGTCCTCACCCTCGAGCTCCTCCCGGGCGTCGGCGACCGAGCGCTCGAGCTCGCCGCGGGGGTCGTCGGTGTCCAGGCCGGCGAAGAGCTGCGGGGCGAGGTCGATCTTGGTCTCGGGCGGGAGCTTGGCGTCCAGCATCGCGGCGGTGCCCTCCTCGCGCGCGTCGGCGATCGCGTCGTCGAGGCTCGCCGAGACGATCGGCGCGAGCAGCGCCAGGGCCAGCGCGATCCCGGCGTGGCGGATCGAGAGCACGCGCGCGACGTCGCGCCGCGTCCGCTCGGGTATCAGCTCTCCCGCGAGGGCCGGGAGAGCGAGCCCCATGCCCGCTCCGGCGAGGACCTGCGGCACCACCGTCCACCAGGCCGAGGCCGCCGGCAGCAGCGCCAGGCAGGCGATCCCGCCGCCGACGAGGACGCAGCCGGCGCTGGCGCGGGTCTCGGCGTTCCCGCCGACGCGCGAGGCGGCGATCGCGGCGATCGGCAGGACGCTGACGGCGAGGGCCGCGGCCAGGGGCTCGATGCTCCAGCCCGCGACGAGCAGCAGGACGACCAGGAAGATGACCGCGGTGAGCGCCGCCGAGAGCAGGGCGAGCGCGATCGCGGGCCGCAGCGGGAGGGGGGAGTCGGCTCCTTCGCCGGCCGGGGCCGCCGCCTCGCCGCGCGCCTCGGCCCGGACCGCCGCGACCGCGACGAACGCGCCGGGCGCGATCAGCGGGACCTGCGCGAGGAAGATCGCGCGCCAGTCGAACGCCTCCGTCAGGGCGCCGCCCAGCGCAGGGCCGATGGCCGCGCCGAAGATCGACGCGGCGAACCAGACCCGCCGCCCCGGGCCGGACACGCCCCCGCTGAGCAGCTCGAAGGATCCGATCAGCGCCCCGGCGGCGCCAACCGCCTGCACGCCGCGGAGAACCAGCAGCGGCCCGAGTGCGTCCACCAGCCCGCAGGCCAGGGAGGCCAGCGCGAACAGGGTGATGCCGGCCGCCGCCACCCTGGCGCCGCCCTGACGGCGGGCGAGCGCCGCCGCCGCCGGCAGCGCCAGGGCCAGGACCGCCGTGTAGACGCCCAGCACCAGCGCCATGCCCTCGACGGTCGAGTCCAGCTCGATCAGGATCGAGGGCAGGCCGAGCGTGACGATCGAGGCGTCCGCGAGGGCGAGGCCCGCGGCGACCCCGAGCGCCAGCCTTCCCGCCGCCCCCCGGCGGGAGGGGCCCGGCGCCGAAGACGGATCCGGTCCGCTGCTCACCCGTCGTGTTCTAGTCGAATGGGAGCGCGGCCGGGCCGGATCGCCCCCCGCTGCGGGGCTAGAGCCCGATCTGCTTGGAGAGGATCTCCTTCATGACCTCGTCGGTGCCGCCGCCGATGGGGCCGAGGCGGGCGTCGCGGTAGGCGCGCTCGACGCCGTACTCGCGCATGTAGCCGTAGCCGCCGTGGATCTGGATCACCTCGTCGGCCACCTCGACCGCGGCCCGCTGGGTGAACAGCTTCGCCTCGGTGACCTCCCTGATCGCATCGTGCCCGTGGTGGAAGAGGCGCAGCGCGTTGTAGGTCATGGACTCGGCGACGGCCGCCTTGATCGAGATCTCGGCGACTTTGTGGCGGATCGCCTGGAAGCGGCCGATCGGCCGTCCGAAGGCCTCGCGCTCCTGCGCGTAGGCGACCGCGACCTCGATCAGCTTCTTCATCGCGCCGACGGCGCCCAGGGCCATCAGCAGCCGCTCCCACTGGAAGTTGGCCATGATCAGGTAGAAGCCGCCGTTCTCCTCGCCCAGCAGGTTCTCGTCGGGGACCTCGACGTCGGTGAAGGAGAGCTCGCCGGTATCGGAGGCGTGCCAGCCCATCTTCTCGAGCTTGCTGACGACCTCGTAGCCGGGCATGTCGCGCTCGAGGATCAGGAACGAGATGCCGTGGTGGCCGCCCTCCTCGGTCGTCTTCACGGCGCAGACGAGGTAGTCGGCGCGCACCCCGTTGGTGATGAAGGTCTTGGAGCCGTTGACGACGTAGCCGCCGTCGACCTTGCGGGCGAAGGTGCGGATCCCGGCGACGTCCGAGCCGGCCCCCGGCTCCGTGATCCCGAGCGCGCAGATCTTCTCGCCCTTGATCGCGGGCACGAGAAAGCGCTGGTGCTGCTCGGGCGTGCCGAACTTGAAGATCGGGGGCGTCGCGATCCCGGTGTGGGCGCCGAGGCCGGCCGACACGCCGCCGCCGGCGCCGCTGTGGGCGAGGGCCTCGGTCCAGACGGCGTCGTGCAGATAGTCGCCGCCCTGGCCGCCCAGCTCCTCCGGGTACTTGAGGCCGAGGAAGCCCAGCTCGCCGCAGCGGGCATACAGCTCGCGGGGAAACTCCCGCGCCTCCTCCCACTCGTCGACGTGGGGGGCGATCTCGCGCTCGATGAAGCGCGACACGGACTCGCGCAGCTCCTCGTGCTCGGGGCCGAACGGCGGGAGCGGGGCGCGGACGCCCTGGTCCTTGATCACGCTCATTCACCCAGGGTAGTGAGCCGTGCCCCGGGGGAGCCCCGCGAGATGCAGGAGGAAGTGGCCGAGACGACTAGCTGCGGCTCTCGCCGGGCGCGGTCCAGTCCTCGAGGACCGTGTGGCCGCGCCCGGCGTGGTCGAAGCCGAGCAGGTCCCCCTGGGGGTTCTTCTTGCCGCCGTGGTGATAGGCGCGCACTTCGGCGATCTTGCCGTCGCGCATCAGGAACCACTCGGTGCCGCGGTCGAGGCGCTTCTCGCCTGACCGTGGGTCGCGCCAGGTCATCGTCCACTCGATCACCGCCTGGTCGCCCTGCTCGATCCCGTTCTCGATGTACCACTGGCCGTCGAGCATTTCGACGCCCATCTCCGCGTTCTGCCCGATCCGCTTCGCGCCCTCGTGCGGACCCAGCCGGGTGTAGTAGTGGACGGCGTCGTCGGTGAAGAACTCCGCGATCGCGTCGGCGTCGCGCGCCTGCCAGGCGCGTGCGAAGCGCTCGATCACCTCGGTGTTGCGGCTCATGCCAGCCCGTAGATGCGCACGACGTTGTCGTGCGTGATCTTGCGGCGATCGGCCTCCG
>DASSYK010000089.1:0-15456 GCA_035703345.1 Solirubrobacterales bacterium | reverse complement strand
CGATGCCCCCGGCGCGGTGGGCACGGGCGGGGCCTCGGGGGGCGGCGCCTGCGATCCCGCCTCGGCCTCCGCGCCCGCCGCGGCTCGGCGCTCGGCCTCGCGCTTGAGGTCCTCGACCGAGCGCTTCACGAGCTGCTTGTGGGTGCGGCGGAGCACCACGCCCGGCAGGGGGATCTCCGGATCGGCGCCGAGCTTGTAGGTCGCGCGCGTCCGGCCGGGGCCCAGCTCCTCGAGGCTGTAGACGCCGTCGAGCGCGCGCATCCCGTTGCCCTCGACGAAGTCCCACTCGATCCGGGTCGGCCGCTCGTAGCTGTAGCGCAGCACGTAGTCGATCTTGCGGACCTTGGCGTCGACGAAGAGCTTCACGGTCTGGCCGATCCCCTCGCTCGTGTGGTCGATCACCTCGACCCGATCGACCGCGTTCTGCCAGCCGGGGAAGCTCTCGTAATCGACGATCGCGTCGAAGGCGACCTCGATCGGCGCGTCGATCTCGACGGAGTGCTCTGCCCAGCTCATGCCCATGCTGTCCTCCTGGTCTCGGCGCGGTCGCCGGGGGGGACCTCCTCGAAGGCCACGCCGCCCGGGGCGGAAACCCTATCCGGGTGCAGCAGGTGGGCGAGGAGCTCGGTTCCCTCGACCAGGCGCGGCCCCGGCCGCGAGAACGACGCGGCCGCGTCGACCGCCACCACCCGCTCCGCCCCGAGGCTCCCGAGGCGCTCCCGGTGCTCCAGCGCCTCCTCCCGGGCGCGGTCGCTGTCCCAGCCGCAGGGCATCGCGACCACGAGCTCCGGCTCCACGGCGGCGAGCTCCTCCCAGGCGGCGGTGCGCGACTTCGCCCCGGGCTCGCCGAGCGGGTCGGTGCCGCCGGCAAGGGCGATCATCTCGGGGATCCAGTGGCCCCCGATGAAGGGCGGATCGAACCACTCGAGCGCGACCACCCGCGGGCTGCCGGTCCCCGCCACGGCCTCGCCGACCGCGTCGAGGCGCCCGCGCAGCTCCGCCTCGAGCACCGCGGCCTCGCGATCAGCCCCGGCGGCGGCGCCGAGGCGCCCAACGTCGGCGAGCACCTCGCCCAGCGTGGATGGGTCGAGGGAGATCACGCGCGGCTCGGTGGGCAGGCGGGAGGCGACGGCGCGCACTTCGTCGAAGGAGACCGCGCACACCTCGCAGACGGCCTGGGTCGCGATCAGGTCGACCTCGAGCCCGCTCAGCAGTTCCTCGTCGAGCTCGTAGAGGGCGCGCCCGGCGCCGATCTCGTCGCGGACCGCGGCGTCGATCTCGCCCGCGGTCAGGCCCTCGGGGACGACGCTGCGAGTGAGGTGGGGCAGCGAGGCCGCCTCCGGCGGGTGGTCGCACTCGTGGGTGACGGCGACGACGCTGTCGCCCAGCCCGAGCGCGAATAGCATCTCGGTCGCGGAGGGAACGAGGCTGGCGATCCGCACCCTCCGAATATGCCACTTCGACGCGATCAGGAGGCGAGATGGCGAAGCTGAGCGACGAACAGGTCGGCGAGCGGCTGTCCGGGCTGGAGGGCTGGGAGCGCGACGGCGACGCGATCACCAAGACATTCGACCGCGGCGACTTCGTCGGCTCGGTCCGCTTCGTCGACGCCATGGTCCCGGCGGCCGAGGAGATGAACCACCACCCCGACGTCGCGATCTCCTGGAGCGAGGTGAAGGTCACGCTCACCACCCACTCCGAGGGCGGACTGACCGGGAACGACTTCGAGCTCGCGTCGAGGATCGACGCGCTTGGCTGAACCTGCGGTCCCACTGCGTTGGCGGCCACGGGGCGGTCGCTGCTACGCTGGCCCCGTCGCCGATGAACGACGACGACCCCTCGAGTATCAGGCCCCCGGCCCCTTCACCTGCGCCCGCGCGGGGACCCGGAGCTGAGAGCGGATGACGATCCTGCTGCTCCTGCTCGTCGTCCTGCTGATCCTCGTCAACGGGTTCTTCGTCGCCGCCGAATTCGCGCTCGTCCGCTCGCGGCACTCCCGCATGGAGGAGCTCGCCAAGGACGGCTTGGGCAGCGCGAAGCTCGCCCTGCGGCAGATGGACCACGTCGACGAGTACGTGGCGGCCTGCCAGGTCGGCATCACCTTCGCCTCGATCGGCATCGGCTTCCTCGGCGAGCCGGCGATCGCGCAGCTGCTGGAGCCCGCCCTCGGGGACGTGTTCAGCGACGCGGCGGCGACCGTGCTCGCCGTCGTGATCGCGTACGCGATCATCACCTATTCGCATGTGCTCGCCGGGGAGCAGGCGCCGAAGATGATCGCGATCGCCTCGGCCGAGCGGATCATGCGCTCGATCTCGCGGCCGCTCGAGTTCTTCCGCAAGGTCTTCACGCCGTTCATCGTGCTCACCAACGCTCCCGCGCAGTTCTTCGTGCGCCGGGTCCTGCGCATGGACGTCAGGGCGGATTCCGAGGCAGCCACCTCGCAGGAGCTGCAGGTGCTGATCTCGCGCAGCGCGACCGGGGGGGACCTCGATCCCGGCGAGGCGGTGATGCTGCGCGGCGTCTTCCACCTGCACGAGCAGGAGGCGCGCGAGGTGATGACCCCGATCCCGGCTGTCGTCACGGTCGACTATTCGTCGAGCGTCTCCGAGGCGCTCGAGCTGTGCTGGTCCTCGGGGCACAACCGCCTGGTCGTGGTCGAGGACGGGAATCAGGACCGGGTTCGCGGCATCGCTCACGCGCTGCGCCTGACCAAGCTGCTGATGAACGAGGGCCCCGAGGCCCAGATCGCGCCCGCGGTCCGCGAGGCGCTGATCGTGCCCGAGACCAAGCCCCTGGACGATCTCCTCACGGAGCTCCAGCGCCAGCGCTCCTCGATGGGCGTGGTCATCGACGAATACGGCCGCACCGTCGGGATCGTCACGGTCGAGGACATCCTCGAGGAGGTCGTGGGGGAGATCGAGGACGAGACCGATCCCCTCGCGGGCTCGCTGCGCCGGCTCGCCAACGGCGACTGGTATGTGCGCGGCCACGTCTCGCTCGGAGACCTCGCCGACCGCGGCATCACGCTGCCGGCCGACACCGACGCCTACAACTCGGTCGGCGGCTACGTCTTCGGCGAGCTCGGCCGCCTGCCCAAGCGCGGCGACCTGATCACGGCCGACGGCTTCGAGATCAGGGTCGAGTCGGTGCGCGAGAACCGCATCGAGGCGGTCCGCATCCACTCACGCTGATCGCGGGGGCTAACGCCCGTCGCCCGGGAACGCCGGTGCCGCGCCGAGGCGATCCGGGCTGCCGTCCGAGGCCGAGCGCGGGCTCGGCCCGAAGTCCGAGGGCAGGATCGTCGGCTGCTCGGTCCCGTAGAGCCACTGGTCGTAGAAGTCGCCCAGCAGGTCGAGCTCGGCGCCGCTGAACCCGCTGAGCTCCTCGGCCAGCGCTATGTACTCCTGGGTCGAGATGTTCCCGTAGCCGTAGCGGGCGAAGAGCTCGTCGACGAACTCGTCGAACCCGTCGTCGCCGAGGATCTGCCGGGTCCCCTCGACGACCATGGCGCCGCGGTCGTACGTGGCGCTGTCGAACAGGTTCGCCGGATCGCCGTCGAGTACGGCAGGCGCCATGGCCCAGTCGAACGTCGGGTTCGCGTAGAGCTCGTCGAACATGTCCGCGGGGCTGGCGGTCCCCCCGTTCTCCTCGAAGTCCCAGATCCACTCGGACCAGGTCGCGAAGCCCTCGTTGAACCAGATGTCGGTCCACTGCTCCAGGGTCACGGTGTTGCCGAACCACATGTGCGCGATCTCGTGGAGCTGGGTGAAGTCGCTGATGTCCTGGCTGGTGCCGCCGACGGCGGCGTAGCTGGGCTTCGTCTGCACCTCGAGCGCGTAACCGACTCCGCTTGCGCGGTCGACGACGCTGCCGATCGAGTCGAGCGGGTAGGGCAGGTACTCGTCGCTGAGGAAGTTCAGCATCGAGCCGGTCAGCGCCTGCGTCGCCGCGACGTTGTCCTTGGTCGGCGACTGCGGATAGGAGCTGTCCACCCCCGTGTAGAACGGGAGCACGCGGCCGGTCTGGTCCTCCGGGACCGAGCCGGCCGAGTAGTCGAAGAGGCCGACCGTGGCCGTCGTCAGGTAGGTCGGGGTCGGGTCGTCCTCGCCCCAGGTCCAGGTCCAGGTCCCGTCGCCGTTGTTGACGCGCGAGTCGAGCTCGCCGATCCCGAACGCCGTGTGGCTCGTCGGCACGGTGATGCTCGTCTCGAAGGTGGCCTTGTCGGTCGGGTAGTTGTTGCCGGGGAACCAGGTCTGGGACCCGTTCGGCTGGTTGACGACGAAGGCGCCGTCGCACGTGGGCCCGGGGTTGAAGCAGGCCGGAATCCAGCCCTCGACCGAGAGGTCGGCGTCGGTCATCAGCACGGGCTCGCCCGTGTAGGTGACGACGACCTCGAAGTCCGAGCCATCCGGGATGCCCGCGGGCGGGGTCACGACCAGCTTGGTGAGCTGCGTGATGTCCGGGTCGGTCCCGAGCTGCGGGGTGGGCGCGAACGCGAAGGTCGCCGGCTGCCCGTTCACCGTCACCGAGGAGACCTCGAGCTGGTCCTGGAAGTCGAAGCTGAACTCGGAGAGGTTCTGCGTCGCCGTGGCGCTGATCGTCGTCCGCGCGGCGCCGAAGAGGTTCGTGACCGGGTCGTAGCTCAGCTCGATGTCGTAGTGGCCGGCGTCATAGCCGCCGTTGCCGGTCTGCGGGAAGAGCGGGTCACCCAGCGAGCGCGCGCCGGGGGTGAAGGCCGTCCCGCCCGTCAGCGCGATCTTGCCCTTCGCCGTGCGACAGCGCTCCTTCCCGGTCGTCCCGTTCTTGCGCACGCAGGCGACCAGGCGGTAGGTGCCCGAGGGCAGTCCTCCCGGGACCGTGGCGTTCAACTGGAACTCGCGGGTGCTCTTGGGGGGCACGGGGCCGGTCAGGAGCTCGGCGAGGACGGCCTCCTGGGGGCCGCTCAGCAGCACGCGGACCTTGGCGGGGGAGCCCCGCTTGCCGCTGTTGCGAAGCTTGCCCTCGACGCGGAAGCTGTCGCCCGCGGCCAGACTCTGCGGCGCGGGATCGAGCTGCGAGACCCGCAGGTTGGCGCCGTTCTTCGCCGCGGCGCCGGCCGCCCCGATGGTGAGCCCCGCGACCAGTGCGAGGACCGTCGCCCTTACGAACACACGCCTTGTTCCCACCTCCCTGTCCCCCTTCGGTTTCGGCTTTGACGAAGTCATACCAGCCCCGGGGACCTCCAAACATGCAGGCGGCCGAAAACCCGACTCCCGCCCGTACAAGCCCCGATAGCAGCGGTTTTCGCTTCCGTCCGTCGGCGCGTCTACGTTGCCGCGCAATCGGGAATCCTTCCCGTCGAGGAGGCCGCTCATGTGGGTCGTCCGGCTCAGCGACAAGCAGCTCGAGGTGGTCAGGGCGGTCCTCCGCTCGGAGGAACATCGGGGCCCCGCGTTGGAGGGCGCACTCGAGGCTCTCGAGCTCGCGCGCTGGGACGATCTCCCCGAGGCGCAGCTGCCCTGGGGCGAGGTCCAGTCCGAGGCGATCAAGCAGGGGGTGTCGGAGGCCGACGTGATCTGGGATCGTTGCGGCCGCCATGACGAGCCCGCCGTCCCGCCGATCCGCGCCCGCGCCCGCGCGAGGCGCAAGCGCATCACCCCGGACAAGCGCGCGGCTTAGCGCGCTCCTGGCGAGCGCGGCGCTCGCCGCAGCGCTCGCGGGCTGCGGGGGCGACGACTCCTCGGACGAGCCCCAGGGGGCAGACCGCTTCGACGCCGCGGCCGCGTTCGCCTCGATCGAGGACCAGGTCGCGGTCGGCCAGCGCCCCGCCGGCTCGCCGCAGCTGCGCAAGCTGGCCGAGCGCCTGCGCGCCGAGCTCCCGGAGGGCCGCTTCGAGCCGGTCCCCGGTCACTCGGGCCTGCGCAACGTGGTCGGGACCCTGCCCGGGCCCGGCCCGGCGATCGTGATCGCGGCCCACTACGACACGGAGGCCCACCCCCCGGGCTTCGTCGGCGCCAACGACGGGGCCGCGGGCACGGCGGCGGTCGTGGAGCTGGCGCGGGTGCTCGAGCGCGAGCTGCCGCCCGGCCACCGCGAGGTGCGCTTCGTGCTCTTCGACGGGGAGGAGGAGCCGCTCGGCTGCCCCGACGCCCAGTTCCAGCGCTGCGCGCTGCGGGGCTCGAAGGCCTACGCGGCCGCCCACCGCGGCGAGATCGGTGAGCTGGTCCTGCTCGACTACATCGCCAACGAGGGGCTGCGCCTCCCGCGCGAGGGCAACTCGGACCCGGCCCTGTACGAGCGGCTGCGGACGGCCGCGCGCGAGGCCGGCTTCGCCGGGATCTTCGCGGGCGACCAGGGGCTCACCGTGATCGACGACCACATCCCGTTCGTCCTCCAGGGAGTGCCCGCGATCGACCTGATCGACTTCGATTACCGCTACGCGGACACCGTCGAGGACACGCCCGACAAGCTCTCCGAGCAGTCGCTCGACGCCGTCGGCGAGTCGGTCGCCGAGCTCGCGCTCGCGCTCGCCGCCCCTCAGGAGTAGTCGTAGAAGCCGGCGCCGCTCTTGCGGCCCAGCTTGCCCTCGCCGGCGAGGCTGATCAGCCTGCCGGGCGGGCGGTGGTGCTCCTCGGTGCTGTCCGCGTGCAGCGCCTCGCCGATCGCGATCGCGACGTCGATCCCCACCAGGTCGATCAGCGCCAGCGGGCCCATCGGGTAGGCGGCGCCGAGGGTCATGCAGCGGTCGACGTCCTCCGGGGGCATGCCCGTCTGCTCGAGCAGGCGCACGGCGTCGAAGAGGTAGGGGAAGAGCAGGCGGTTCACCACGAAGCCCGGCTCGTCGGGCACGTCCACCACCGTCTTGCCGATCGCCTCGCACCAGGCCCTGGCGCGCGGGCCGATCTCGTCGCTCGCCGCCTGGGGGATGCAGAGCTCGACCAGCTCCATCCGCACCACCGGGTTGAACGGATGCAGGCCGAAGACCCGCTCGGGGACCCCCGCCGACTCACCGAGCATCGCGACGCCCAGCGATGACGTGGTGGTCGCCAGGTCCGCCTCCGGGACGGCCTCGGCGAGCGCCCGCAGCAGCTTCGCCTTCGCATCGGCCCGCTCGACGACGGCCTCGATCACGACGTCGGCGCCGGCCAGGTCGCCGGGGTCCGTGGTGACCTTGATGTTGCGCGCCTCGCCGCCGTCGACCTTGGCGGAGAGCGACGAGGCCTGCTCCTCGGCCTTCCAGGCGGAAGCGTCCGAGCGCGCCAGCAGCCTCGTCTTGGAGACGGCGCTCGCGCACGCGGCCAGCCCGCAGGCGATCGTCCCGCTCCCGGCGATCGCCGGCTGTCTGTAGGCCTCTGGGCTGCTCACCGCGCGGGGGTGTCTATCACTCGGTCGCGCTCGGCGTGCCGCCGCGGAGGCCGGTCCTCGATCTAAGATGCTCGCCGACCGAGGGTCAGCCCGCTGACGCAGAGGCTCGCGTCGGCTCGCACAGGAGACGGCAGGCGATGTTGCGAAGGATCTCGGAGTTCTCGGCCGGACGGCGGTCGAAGTGGATCGTGATCGCGGCCTGGGTCGTGGTCGTCGCGGCGGTCGGCGGGTACTCGGGCAAGCTCCAGGACGCCACCACCAACGAGAACGAGGACTACCTCCCGGCCTCCTCGGACTCGACCGCGGTCATCGAGCTGTTGAAGGAGCGCTTCCCCGAGGGGCGGGACGTCGACGCGCTCGTCGTCTACCAGCGCGAGGGAGGCCTGACCCCGGCCGACCGCGCCGAGATCGCCGCGAACGCCCGCGAGATCTGCGACTCGGGCTTCAAGGAGCTCCAGCTCGTGGTCTCTCCGTTCGACGGGCCGGTCTGCACCGGGGGAGGCGAGGACGCGACGGCGGAGGCCGAGTCCTCGGGGGGCGGTCCGTCCGCCGTCTCGGAGGACGGCAGCACCGCCCTCCTGATCGTGAAGAGCGGCCTGACCGACAGCGACGACATCAAGGAGACGGTGCACGACCTGCGCGACCTGACGCCGAGCCCCGACGCGGGCGAAGGCGAGCTGCGCAGCTTCGTCACCGGGCCGGCCGGATTCGCCAGCGACGCGATCGAGGCCTTCGAGGACCTCGACGGGACGCTGCTGACGGTCACCGTCAGCCTCGTGCTGATCCTGCTGCTCCTGATCTATCGCTCGCCGGTGGTCGCGTTCGTGCCCCTGGTCGTGGTCGGGATCGCGTACACGATCGTCGCCGCGGCGGTCTACGGCCTGGTCGAGGGAGGGGCCTTCGACGTCAACGGCCAGACCACGGGAATCCTGATCGTCCTCATGTTCGGCGCGGGCACGGACTACTGCCTGCTGATCGTCGCCAGGTACAGGGAGGAGCTGCGCCGCTACCAGGACAAGCACGTGGCGATGGCACACGCCACGGAGCGGACCGCGCCGGCGATCCTGTCCGCCGGGGGCACGGTCTTCGCGGCCATGCTCGTGCTGACGCTGGCCGACCTGAAGTCGACCCAGAGCATGGGCCCCGTGCTGGCGATCGGGATCGCGGTCACGCTGCTCGCGGGCCTGACGCTCCTGCCGGCGGTCCTGGCGGCGCTCGGGCGGCGGGCGTTCTGGCCCTCGGTCCCCAGCTTCGGCAGCGAGCAGGCGCAGCCGCTGGGCATGTGGCGGCGGGTCGGCCACCTCGTCCACGACCACGCGCCGCTGGCGATGACCGTCTCGCTGCTCGTGCTCGCGCTCGGCGCCTTCGGCAACCTCACCGACCGCGGTTCGCTCGACTTCGGCGAGGGCTTTCGCAACGACCCCGACTCCGTTCGCGGCCAGGAGGTGATCGACACCGAGCTCTCCGCCGGCCAGGTGGCGGTCTCCAACGTGATCGTCGACAACGAGCCGGCGCAGATCGAGGCGGCGCTCACGGCGCTGGAGGGCTCGGACGAGGTCGAGTCCGCTCAGCTCGTCTCGGTCTCCGACGACGGGAAGCTCGCCCGGATCGACGTGACCCTCGCCAGCGACCCCTTCTCCGACGCCGCGTCGGATTCGATCCCGGTGCTGCGGGACGTCGTCGACGAGTCCGCCGGAGGCGGCACCGCCCTCGTGGGCGGGCTCACGGCCGAGAACCACGACACCGAGACCACCCTCGCCAGCGACGCGAAGCTGATCGTGCCGCTGATCCTGCTGCTGATCTTCCTGATCCTGGTGGTTCTGCTCCGCGCCGTGGTGGCGCCGCTCTACCTGGTCGCGACGGTCGTGCTCTCGTTCGCGTTCGCCCTCGGGATCAGCAAGCTCATCTTCGAGTACCTCTTCAACGAGCACAACGGCGACCCGGGGCTGGCGACCTTCGCCTTCATCTTCCTGGTCGCTCTCGGCGTCGACTACAACATCTTCCTGATCAGCCGGATCCGGGAGGAGGCCGTCAAGCTCGGCAACAAGGAGGGCGTGATCGCGGGGCTGGAGAGGACCGGTGGCGTGATCACGAGCGCCGGCATCATCCTCGCCGGCACCTTCTCCGCGCTGATGGCCCTGCCGCTGGAAGCGCTCTTCCAGCTGGGCTTCACCGTCGCCCTCGGGCTGATCGTCGATACCTTCCTGGTGCGGGCCGTCCTGGTTCCCTCGATCGCCTTCCAGCTCGGCGACCGGAGCTGGTGGCCGTGGAGCGCGAAGCGCGGCGAGGCGACCCGGCCTTCGACTGGCTGACGCGCCAGTCAGGATCCGTATACTGGGTTTCTTCAAGAAACCAAGGTTTCGTCACGCAACTTCATGGAGGCCATGGGAATGAGCGGTAACGGGAGCTTCAGCGGCCGCGAGGTCGTCATCGTCGAGGCGGCGCGCACGCCGGTCGGGCGCGGTCACGAGGAGAAGGGCTATTACAGGGACACTCATCCTTCGGCGCTGCTCGCCAAGGCCTACGGCGAGGTGATCGAGCGAGCCGGCATCGACGCCTCCGAGGTCGAGGACGTCGTCGGCGGCTGCGTGCAGCAGTTCGGCGAGCAGGGCCTCAACATCGCCCGCAACGCCTGGCTCGAGGCCGGGCTGCCGATCGAGACGCCGGCGACCACGGTCGACCGCCAGTGCGGCTCGGGCCAGCAGGCCGTCAACTTCTCGGCGGCGATGATCGCCTCCGGGGTCCACGACGTGATGATCGGCGGCGGCGTCGAGCACATGGGCCACATCTCCTTCGCCGACTCGACCGAGGTGATGAAGGAGCACGGCTTCGCGTTCTCGCCCGAGCTGCTCGAGAAGTACAACCTCGTGCCGCAGGGCATCTCGGCCGAGATGATCTCCGACCAGTGGGAGATCCCCCGCTCCGAGCTCGACGAGCTGGCGCTGAACTCGCACCGCAAGGCGCATCAGGCGACGGAGGAGGGCCGCTTCGAGCGGGAGATCATCCCCTGGAAGAGCAACGGCGACACCTACGTCACCGACCAGGGCATCCGCCCGCCGGCCGAGGACAGCCTCGAGAAGCTGGCCTCGCTGAAGCCCGCCTTCAAGGAGGACGGAAAGGTCACGGCCGGCAACTCCTCGCAGGTCTCCGACGGCGCCGCCGCGGTGCTGCTGATGACCCGCGAGAAGGCCGACGCCCTCGGGCTGAAGCCGCGCGCCAGGATCGTCGACCAGACGACGGTCGGCGTCGACCCGGTGATCATGCTGACCGGCCCGATCCCCGCGACGCAGAGGATCCTCGAGCGCAACGGGATGAAGATGGACGACATCGACCTGGTCGAGATCAACGAGGCCTTCGCCTCCGTGGTCGCGGCCTGGCGGCGCGAGCTGAACCCCGACATGGACCGGGTCAACGTCAACGGCGGCGCGATCGCGCTCGGGCACCCGCTCGGCTCGACCGGCGCGCGCCTGCTGACCACCCTCCTGCACGAGCTCGAGCGCTCGGACAAGGAGACCGGCCTGGTCACGATGTGCTGCGGCGGCGGCCTCGGCACGGGCACGCTGATCCAGCGGGTCTGATCAAGGGGCCACCAGCCGGCTCTCCTTCGGAGCGGCGTGGACCCGACCGTATGAGGCCCTGCGCGCATGTCGCGACGAGGGCCGGCTTCGTGCCGGCCTTCGTCGCGCTGGCGCTCCTGCTCGGGGCCTGCGGCGACGAGGACGGCGGTGACGCCGTCACCACCGACCCCGAGTCCCTGGTCCCCTCCAAGCGCGACTACATCGTCCAGGCCGACACGATCTGCGACCAGGTCGACCAGGCGATCCGGACGGAGGCCGAGATCTCGCTCGGGATCAGCGCCGACGACTTCGAGCTGACGCCGGAGGGCGAGATCGTCTTCCTGCCCGGCCGCCGCCCCAGCGACCAGCGGGTACGGCGCTTCGGCACCGAGGTCGTCCTCCCGGCCCTGCGCGACCAGCTCGAGCGGCTGCGGGCCCTGACGCCGCCGAGCGGCGACGAGGCCGCGGTGGCGGCGATCTACGACCGCGCCGAGCGCGGCATCGACCGGCTGGAGGCCGACCCGGGCGCCTTCAACGACGCCGGTGCGGTGCGGCGGTCCCTGACCGAGGCGCGCCGCCTCGGGCGGCGCTACGGCTTCTTCGAGTGCGGGACATACTCCGGCCCGTGAGTCCTGCCCGGAAGAGCCGCCCGGCCGGCGCGCACGCCCGCAAGCGGGCGCCGGACTGGACCGAGCACGACCGCGAGCTGATGGCCGCCGACCCCAGGCTCGCGGCGGTGATGGAGGCCCGCGGGCCGATCGACCCGCAGAGGGACCGCCGCGCCAGCCGGCCCGATCCCTACGTCGCGCTCGCCCGCGCGATCTGCGGCCAGCAGCTCTCCACCAAGGCCGCCGCCTCGATCTGGGCCAAGGTCGAGGCCGTGTTCGGCGGCGAGACGCCGAGCCCGCAGCAGGTGATCGACGCCGACCCCCAGGAGCTCCGCGACGCCGGCCTCTCCTGGTCGAAGGTGGCCTACTTCCGCGACCTGGCCGAGCGGGTGCGCGACGGCGACCTCGACCTCGAGCGGCTGCCGCAGCTCGGTGACGAGGAGGTCATCGAGGAGCTGACGGCGATCAAGGGAATCGGCCGCTGGACCGCCGAGATGTTCCTGATCTTCCACCTCGGCCGCCCCGATGTCCTCTCGACCGGCGACCTCGGCATCCGCAAGGGGGCTCAGCTCGCCCACGGGCTGGAGGAGATGCCCACTCCCGACGAGCTCGGGCGGATGGGCGAGAGGTGGCGCCCGCACCGCACCCTCGCCTGCCTCTATCTCTGGCGCTCGCTGGACAACACTCCGGATCCGGGATCGGAATAGGCTGCCGCGCCGTGGCCGCCCTCGACCGCATCCAGATCGCCGCGATCGGCGACTCGGCCGCCGAGCTCGCCGAGCAGGCGCAGGCCGCCGAGGCGGCGGGGATCGACTGCGTCTGGACCCCGGAGCTGTTCCGCAGCTCGGTCACGCAGGCGACCTGGCTCGCCGCCAAGACCGAGAAGGTCGGCATCGCCACGGGGATCGCCTGGGCCTTCACCCGCAGCGCCTTCATCCTCGCCGTCACCGCCCTCGACATCGACGAGATGTCCGGCGGCCGCTTCCGCCTCGGCCTCGGCGCCGGGGTCAAGCGCCTGAACGAGACCTGGCACGGCGTCGAGTACGGCAAGCCGGCGCCGCATCTGCGCGAGACGGTCGAGGCGATCCGCCAGATCATGGAACAGGCCTCGACGGGCCAGCCGATCCGCTTCGAGGGCGACTACCTCGACATCGAGATCAAGGGCTGGGTCCGCCCGCACAAGGCGGTTCGCGAGCGCATCCCGATCTACACGGCCGCGATGCAGGAGGGCATGTGCCGCATGGCGGGCGACGTCGCCGACGGTCTCATCGGCCACCCGATGTGCCCGCCCCGCTGGATCGACGAGGTCGTCGTCCCCAGCTTCGAGAAGGGCCTCGGCCGCTCCGGCCGCAAGCGCTCCGACCTCGACTTCCTGCCGACCGTCTCCTGCGCGATCGACGACGACGAGGCGCGCGCCATGGAGGCGGGCCGCCGCACGATCGCCTTCTACGCCACCGTCCGCACCTACAAGCCCCTCTGGGAGATGCACGGCTTCGCGGACGCGGCCGCCGAGGCCGGCGACGCGTTTCGCCGCGGCGACCTCGAGGCCGTCCCCAAGGCGATCCCGGACGAGATGGTGGACGCCTACACCGCCTCGGGCCCCCTCGACAAGGTGCGCGCCCGCGTCGAGGAGGCCGCCTCCCGCGGCGACGGCGTCTGGCTCACCCCGGCCACCTACTTCATCCCGCCCGAGCAGATCGGCGAGTACCAGCAGAAGATCATCGAGGCGTTCGGGCCGGGCTCGGCCTAGGCGCCGACGCTGCGCGCGAGCGCGTCGATCTCCTCCCAGCCGCGGATCTCGGGGCCGTGGCCCGGGAGGGTGAGGGCCGGCTCGAGGTCGGCGAGCTTGCGGATCGAGCGGCGGTTCTCGGCGACGTCGTAGGTGAAGATCTCGGGTGGCTCGCGGACGCCGGGGAGGGTGGTGACGTAGCTCATGTTGCGCACGACGTCGCCGCAGATCGCGACGCGGTCGGAGGGGCGCCAGAAGATGACCTCGCCGCGGGCGTGGCCGGGGGCGTGGACGACCTCGAAGCCTGCGATCCGCTCGCCGGCCTCGAAGGGGTGCTCGACCGCGTACGGAGGGCCCTCCCAGAGCTTCCTGATCAGGCGGTTCCAGAAGTTGCCGCTCTGCGTCTCCTGGACCGGGCGGCGGCCCTCCATCGCGTCGACGTCGTCGACGTGGCAGGCGAGCGGGATCCCGCGCTCGATGCAGATCTCCTTTGCGGCGCCCTGGTGGTCGGGGTGCACGTGGGTCAGCGCGATCATGCTCAGGTCGCGGTCCGCCGTCTGCTTGCGGATGCGGCCGGTGTCCCAGCGGCGACCGGCGTCGATCAGGACGTCGCCGGCCAGGTAGATGTTGATGGTGGGCCGCGGGAACTCGCTGAGACGCCAGATGCCGGGCGCGACCTGCTTCATCCCTCGCGCTCTGAGAGGTGCCCGGTGTCGTGCAGGTCGGGCTCGTCGCCCGGGCCCATCCCGCGGGGGTCGCCGGTGTGCTGTGCCAGCTGGTCGAGGCGGGCGATCTGCCTCTCGCCCTCGGCGCGGACGGGATCGTCCGCGGGCAGCCGCTCGATCAGCCTGCGGATGCGGTTGCGGGCGTGCAGCGCGAAGTGCGGGGTGGAGGGGCCGGCGAGCGCCCGGATGTCCTCGACGGTCACCTCGTGGCCGGGCGTCGCGCGATCGGCGCGCTCGACCTCGCTCACGGGGAGCCCTTCTTGTCGCCGCTGCCGCCCTGGTCGTCGGGCTCCGGCTCGGAGTCCTGGCGCGGGGCGAGGCCGAGCGCCCCGCCGGTCTGCGGGCCCACCGGCCCGCCGGCGCCGGGTCCGACCTCGGCCAGCTCCGCGAGCTCGTCGATCTCGGCCTGCACCCTCCCGCCGATCGCGGAGGAGTCGCCGAGCAGCCAGAGGTGGTTGTAGACGGCCGCGGTCGGGTCGTTCCGGTAGCCGGGCTTGATGTCGAGCAGGAAGCTGCGCAACTCAGGCGGCAGCGTACTCGCCGAGTCGACCAGGAGCAGCGGTCCCCACTTGCCGCTCGCCGACAGCGAGGCGGCAGCCGCGGCGTCGAGCGGTCGCTCGGCGCTGGCCACCACCATGCCGTGTCCGGGAAGCGTGATGTTCCAGCCGAAGGTCTCGTCGCTGAATCGGGCGAACTCGATCGCGTTGGCGACCGGGCCCTCGGCGCCGACGCGCTGGACCCCCGGCGAGATCCGCTCCAGGCGACGCACGGCCTCGTCGGAGATCACGGACTGCGGGCCCAGCACGTAGACGGGGGCGCCGCGATGGCGCCGCAGGGCCTCGAGCGTCGGCTCGGGCACGTCGGTCCGGCCGCTGAAGAGGACGGGATCGCCCGAGCGCGCGGCCCAGGCCGCTGCCGGCATCGCGTACGCGGCCTCCTCGGAGCTGGCGACGAGGATGTGCTGCGGCTCCGCGCCGATCAGCGCGCCGCGCAGCTTGTCGACGGCCGCCGCGATCGCGGCCGGCGAGCCCTCGCCCACCTGCTCGGACTGGTAGCCCGGCGGGGCCGCGACGTCTCCGACGCGGTAGACGGCCGCGTCGTCCGGGCCGCCGCCCCCGCGGGGGTTGAGCTTCGCCAGCGCGTCGGCGGTCGACGCGGGGACGCCGTCGGCGGAGCCGACCAGCAGCGGCGCTCGCAGCGGCGGGCCGGCGAGGACCGCGGCGGCGATGCCGGCGTAGGGCTCCGTGTCCTCGACCAGGACCGCGGCCTCCACGGGCTCGGCCCGGGGGGAGGGGGGATGCGTCGCGAGCGCCACGGCTGCGGCGTCGTCGGCCGGGTCGGGACCGCCGACCCGGGTCGTGTTGCGCGTGGCGACGAGGGGGAAGCCGAGCGGGCCGACGGGAGCTTCGTCCGCGTCGTCGGTCTCGACCGCCACCGTGACGACCTTCGTCTCCGCTTCGCCGCCCTCGTCGTCGCCGCCCCCGAGCAGCCCG
>DASSYK010000058.1:0-5658 GCA_035703345.1 Solirubrobacterales bacterium | reverse complement strand
CTCTCCAGTCGACGCCCGTGTAGGAGCGCTCCGATCCGGCGGCCGCCCCGTAGGCCCACGCCCCGGCTTCCTTCGCCTCGGCCAGCCAGTCCGCGAGGTTCCGAACCCGGGCCACCGGCAGGTGCTCGACCGCCCCTGCGGAGGCCTTGCAGACGGCGGCGGTGACGGCGACCGCGCGGCGCTCGGGGATCACGATCCCCGCGGCACCGGCCACCTCGGCCGAGCGGCAGATCGCGCCGAGATTGTGCGGGTCCTGGATCCGGTCGAGCGCGACGACGAGGGCGTCGTCGGCCCGCAGCACCGCTCCGGGGTCCGCGTACGGGTAGGGATCGACCTCGGCGACGACGCCTTGGTGCTCGGGCGAGCCGCAGAGGCGCTCGAGCTCGCCGGGCGGCGTTTCGGGAGCGCGCCAGACGCGGTGGACCGCCCGCCGGCCGCGCCCGGCCTCGGCGACGGGGCGGCGCCCGTAGATCAGCTCGCGCCCGCCCTCGCGGCGCGCCGCGGCCACCTCAGCGCTTCCGGACGAGGCGGGCGCCGCCGGCCTCGTCGCGGACCTCCCAGCCCAGCTCCGCGAGGCCGTCGCGGATCTCGTCCGCGCGCGGGTAGTCCCCGGCGGCCCTAGCCTCCTGGCGCTCGGCCAGCAGGGCTTCGGCCTCCGGGTCCACCTCCTCGTCGCCCGCCAGCAACGCGTCGAGGCCCAGCAGCGGCAGCAGCTCCTCGAGCGCCGCCCGGGCGCCGGGCAGCTCTCGCCTGTTGCCCTCGGTGACGATCTCGGCCAGCGCGGCGTAGGCCTTCGGGGTGTTGAAGTCGTCGGCGAGCGCGGCGAGGAACTCCTCGCGCCTCTCGCGCAGGAACGGGTCCGGATCCCCGGCCGGGGCGTCCCTCAGGTAGTTCCTGATGCCCTCGACCCGCGCCTTCGCCTCCTCCAGGAGCTCGTCCGAGAACGCGAGCGGCTGGCGGTAGTGGCCGGAGCCGAGGTAGGCGACGACCGCCTCCGGACCGTAGCTGTCGAGCGCCTCCGAGAGCTGGAAGATGTTGCCGACCGACTTCGACATCTTCTCGGCGTCGAGCTGGATCATCCCGTTGTGCATCCAGATCCGGGCGAGCGGGAGGCCGCGCGCCGCCTCGCTCTGGGCGAGCTCGTTCTCGTGGTGGGGGAAGATCAGGTCCGAGCCCCCGCCGTGGATGGCGAAGTCCGGGCCCAGCTCCTTCTCGGCCATCGCCGAGCACTCGATGTGCCACCCCGGGCGGCCCTCTCCCCAGGGCGAAGGCCAGGCGCTGTCCTCGCCCTCCTTGCGCCCCTTCCAGAGCGCGAAGTCGAGCGGGTCCTCCTTCAGGCCCTCGCTGCCCGCCTCCTCCCCCTGGTCCATCTGGTCGGGGTCGCGGTTGGAGAGCTTCCCGTACCGGGGGAAGCTGCGGACGCGGAAGTAGACGTCGCCGTTCGCCCGGTAGGCGTGGCCGCCGTCGATGAGCGCCTCGATCAGCCCGACGATCTCTCCGATCGTCTCGCTCGCCAGCGGCTCCGAGTCCGGGCGGCCGATCCCGAGGCGGTCCGTGTCCTCGCGATAGGCGGCCGACATCCGCTCGGCCCACTCCGTCGACGGCACTGCCTGCTCGGCCGCCGCCGCGTAGATCTTGTCGTTGATGTCCGTGACGTTGATGACGAGCTTCGCCTCGAGGCCCTCGTGCTCGAGAAAGCGCTTGAGGAGGGTGAAGATCACGTAGGGGCGCGCGTTGCCGATGTGGATGCGCCCGTACGTGGTCGGCCCGCAGGCGTAGATGCCCACCTTCCCGGGCTCCCGCGGCTCCAGCGCCTTCACCTCCCCGCTGAGCGTGTCCCTGAGGCTGATCGCCGGCACGCGGCGGATGCTAAAGGCGCGGGTGCCGCCCGCGCCGGTAGATTTCCTGGCGCGTGCAGGGCGGGACGCCACAGGAGCAGCGGCTCCGCGAGGTCGAGCGAGCATTCGGCTCGCTCCCCGACCGCTACCTCGGCGCCGGGGCGGGGGCGAGCGCGAGCTACCGGATCGTCCTCGAGGACCTCGGGATGAGCTGGGGGGTCGAGCTCGAGGAAGACCGCTGCGAGGTGGTGCCCCAGACCGGCCGCAGGGCCGACATCGTCATCGGCACGGACTCGGAGACCTGGCTGGAGCTGCGGGAAGGCCGGCTGTCCGGACTCGACGCGTTCCGCTCGCGGCGGCTCTGGGCGCGCGGCAACCTCGACCTCGCGATCGCCTTCGAAGGATTCTTCCGGCTCCCGAACGGCCGCCCGCCGCTGCTCCGCGTCCACGACGTCCAGGCGGGCAAGGCGCGGATCTCCACGCTCACGGCAGGGGACGGCGTCGACACCGTCGTCTTGATCCACGGCCTCGGCGGAACCAAGTCGAGCTTCTACGAGACCGTCTCCGCCCTCGCCGCCGACCACACGGTCCACGCGATCGACCTGCCCGGCTTCGGCGCCTCGTCGAAGCCGACGCTCGCGCCGTACGACTCGGCCTGGTTCGCGCGCGCCGTGGTCCGCTTCCTCGACGCCATGGGCGTGAAGCGCGCCCATCTCGTCGGCAACTCGCTCGGCGGCCGGGTCTCGATCGAGGTCGGCCTGACGGCGCCGGAGCGCGTCGCCAGCCTCAGCCTGCTCTGCCCCTCGCTCGCCTGGCGCAAGCGGCGCGAGCTGGTGCCGCTCGTGAAGTTCCTGCGGCCCGAGCTCGCGGCGATCCCCCACAAGATGAACTCGCGGCTGGTCCGCAGGCAGTTCTGGAACATGTTCGCCCGCCCGGAGCGGCTGCATCCCGCGGTGGCGGACCTCGCGGTGGAGGAGTTCGTGGCGGGCTATCGCGTGCGCAACGCCCGCGTCGCCTTCTCGGCCGCGGCGCGCCACGTCTATCTCGAGGAGCCGCACGGGCCCGACGGGTTCTGGGCCCGCGTCGAGAGCCTCGTCCCGCCCGCGATGTTCGTCTGGGGCGACGAGGACCCGCTCGTCCCGCTCGCGTTCTCCACCCACATTGCGCACTCGCTTCCGGAAGCGCGACAGGTCGTCCTCCACGAGTGCGGCCACGTCCCCCAGGTCGAGCTGCCCGAGGACGCCAACGGCCTGATCGTCGACTTCATCGCCTCGGCCCCGGGGCCGAGGCGGGAGCGGGCCGCGGCCCACATCGAGCGCGCGCGCCGGCGCCTGCGCGAGGGCGCTCCGCGCGGGCGCGGAACGCTGGCGAAGCCGGCCTAGAAGGTCCGCAACCGGCGCCCGCCGACGTAGCGGGTGCCGCCGGGATCCCCGGGGGCGGGCTCGCCGGAGGTTGCCCGGAGCCCGCCGGCCTCCGCGACCTCCTCCGCCGCCTCCTCCTCGGAGATGGCTCCTGTCAGGGCGGCGCTGCGGACGCGCTCGACCTTCTCGCGCACCCCCTCCTCGGCGCGGCGCCGGGCGGTCTCGACCCGCTCGTCCGCCTCGCGCTGGAGCTTCACCGCCTCCTTGCTCAGGCTCGCCGCGGCCTCGGCGCGCGCCCGCGCCTCCGCCTCCTTCGCGACCCGGTCGGCCAGCCGGCGGATGCGGTCCTCTGACTCGGCGCGGGCCTCATCCGCGGCCTCCCGGACCTTGCGCTCCAGATCCTTCCTCACCCGCTCGACCTCGGCCTGCGCGCCCTCGCTCGCCGCCTCGGCGCGGTCCTCGGCCGCGATCACGCGCTGCTCCGACTCGTTCAGCTCGGCCATCACGCGTTCGAGCCGCTTCTCGGCCTTCTGCGCCCGGGCCTCGGTCTCCGCCAGGGCGGCCCGGCCTTGCCGCCGGGCCTCCGTGATCGCGGCATCGGCGCGGTCGCGCGCGTCCCGCTTGAGCCGCTCGACGGCCCTCTCCGCACGCTTCAGCGTGCTCTCGCGCTCCTGCTCGGCCTGCTCGGCCTTCCTCTGCGCCTCGGCGAGGCCCTTCTCGAGCGCCGCCCCCCGCTCGGCGAGCTGCTCGCGCGCGGCGGCGAGCTCCTTGCCCGCCTCCTCGGCGTCGTCGGCGCGGCGCTCGGCCTGGGCGGCCCTTCCGGCCGCGTCGCGGATCGCCTTGCGAGCGCGCTCGAGCGTCCGCTTCTCGGACTCGCGGGCGATCTCTATCGCCCTGTCGGCCTCCTCGCGGGCCGCCCTGGCGGCGAGGCGCGCCCGCGCCGCGGCCTCTCGCTGGGCGGCCTCGCGGCCGCGCAGCTCCTCGATCAGCTCGGCGGCCTTGGCGCGGTAGCGCTCGGTGGCGTCGCGCGCGCCCTCGATCCCCGCGCGGATCTCCTCCGAGCCGAGGTTCGCGCCGGCTTCCCCGGGCTCGGGATCGCCTGCTTGAATCGACTCCGGTGACTCGGTGTCGGACACCGCTGCTGCTCGCTTCCGATGGCTGGTTCGAGGCTAGTCGGCCGACTCGCCGTCGGTCAACCGGCGCTTGAGGACCTTACCTGTCGCATTGCGAGGAAGCTCGTCGAGGAACTCGATCTCGCGCGGGACCTTGTAGCGGGCGAGGTTCTGCTTGACGTATTCCTTCAGCTCCTCCTCCGAGACCTCGACGCCCTCGAGCGTGACCACGAAGGCCTTGAGTCGCTGGCCGAACTGCTCGTCCTCGACGCCGACGGCGGCGGCCTCGGCGACCGCGTCGTGGTCCGCGAGCAGGTCCTCGACCTCGCGGGGGAAGACGTTCTCCCCACCCGAGACGATCATCTCGTCGTCGCGGCCGTCGATGAAGAGGCGGCCCTCGGGGTCGAAGTGGCCGACGTCGCCCGAGGAGAGCAGCTCGTCGAGCCTCTCCTTGTCGTCTCCCCCCGTGTAGCCCTCGAACGCCATCTCGTTGCCGACGAAGATGCGGCCGGTCTCGCCGGCGGGCAGCTCGTTCCCCTGCTCGTCGACGATCTTGACGACAGTGCCGCGGGGGGCACGGCCGGCCGTGCCGGGAGCGGCGCGCATGTCCTCGGGGGTCGCGATCGTCGCCCAGGCCACCTCGGTGGACCCGTAGAGGTTGTAGAGGTTGTCGCCGAAGGCGTCCATCCAGCGCGTCGCGAGCTCGCCGGGCAGCGCCGAGCCGCTGGCGGCGGTGATCTCGAGCGAGGAGAGGTCGTAGCGCTCGCGCACCGCGGGGTCGAGCTCGAGGATGCGCTGCATCATCACCGGCACGACGACGAGCGTCCGCGCGCGGTGCTCCGCCACGGCGCGCAGCGCGTCCTCTGGGTCGAAGCGGCGCCGCAGGACCAACGTCGCGCCCAGCGGCAGGCCCAGGATCAGGTGGCTGAACCCCCAGGAGTGGAAGAGCGGCGCCGAGATCACCGTGGTCTCGCGTGAATCGCGCGGGATCTTCGAGAGGAAGGCCGCGACCGGGGTGAGGCCGTCGGGCGTCCCGCGCTGGGCGCCCCTCGGCGTCCCGGTCGTGCCGGACGTGAGGATGATGTAGCGGCCGGCCTGGGGCGGCGCGGAGAGATCGGCGCCATCGAACGCCTCGATCAGCTCCTCGGCCGTGGTGTCGCCGGTCTCGCCCTCGTCGTGCCAGCCGACGACCCGCCTCACCGCGTCCTGGCTCTCGGCGTCCAGCATCTCCGCGAACTCCTCGTCGTAGACCAGCGCCGTCGTGCTCTCGCGCTTCATCACCTCGGCGAGCTGGGGCGCCGCGAAGGCGGTGTTGAGGTAGAGGCAGACGGCCCCGAGCTTCGCGCA
>DASSYK010000086.1:0-6661 GCA_035703345.1 Solirubrobacterales bacterium | reverse complement strand
GGTCGTCAAGGTGGAGCTGCCCGGGACCGACGTGGACGCAGTCAACGTCGAGGTCCGGGGGCGGGCGCTGATCGTGAGCGGCGAGCGGCCGGTGCGCGACACCGAGGGCCGCACCTACCAGCGGGTCGAACTGCCCTCGGGCCCCTTCAAGCGGGTCGTCGAGCTCTCGGTTGACGTGCATGCCGACTCGGCCCAGGCCACCTACGAGGACGGCATCCTCCGCATCGAGCTTCCGGTCCGCAAGCCGCAGGCCGCGCGCCAGGTCCCGATCGAGCGCACCGAGGGCTGACATGGCGGACGATCCGGGCGCCGGAATCACGGGAGGCCCGACGGATGTCGAGGTGCCCGAGGTGGAGGTCGTGGAGATCCCGGACGTCGAGGAGGCGATCCGGCAGGTCGAGCCCGTGCCCGACGCGCTGCCGATCCTGCCGCTGCGCGAGACGGTCACCTATCCCGACACGCTGACCCCGCTCGCGGTCGGCCAGCCGCGGTCGGTCAAGCTCGTCAACGACGTCCTCTCCGGCAACCGGATGCTGGCGATGGTCGCCTCCCGGGACCCGGACAACGACCAGCCCGGGCCCGATGACCTGTACCGCGTCGGCGTCGTCGGCTCGGTCGCCCGGATGATGAAGGTGCCCGACGGGACGCTGCGGATCCTGGTCCAGGGCGGCGCGCGGATCCGGATCGTCGACTACATCGCCGAGTCCCCCTACCTGATCGCCCGCATCGAGCAGATCCCGGACGTCCTCGAGCCCTCCGACGAGCTCGAGGCGCTGGCCCGCAACGTCCAGAACACCTTCAGCGAGATCATCGAGGCGATCCCCTATCTGCCCGAGGAGCTCCAGCTCGCCGTCACGAACCTCGACGAGCCGGCGGCGCTCTCGCACCTGATCGCCGGCTCGATGCGGATCCCGGTCTCCGAGAAGCAGGAGCTGCTCGAGGAGCCGAACGTGACCAAGCGCCTGCGCCGCCTCTCCGAGATCCTCACCCGCGAGCTCGAGGTCGTCCGCCTCGGCTCCAAGATCCAGTCGCAGGTCGAGTCCGAAATCGACAAGGGCCAGCGCGAGTTCTTCCTCCGCCAGCAGATGAAGGCGATCCAGGACGAGCTGGGGGAGGGCGACGAGCAACAGGCCGAGGTGAACGACCTGCGCCAGCGCCTGGAGCAGGCCGAACTGCCCGAGGAGGCCCACAAGCAGGCCGAGCGGGAGCTCGGGAGGCTCGAGAAGCTGCCGTCGGCCGCCGCCGAGTACGGCGTCATCCGCACCTACCTCGAGTGGATCCTCGACCTGCCCTGGAACGAGCTGACCGAGGACAACCTCGACATCGCCCACGCCCGCGATGTCCTCGACGAGGACCACTACGACCTCGAGGAGGTCAAGGACCGGATCCTCGAGTACCTCGCTGTCCGCAAGCTGAACCCGACCTCGCCGGGGCCGATCCTCTGCTTCGTGGGCCCGCCCGGCGTCGGCAAGACCAGTCTCGGCAAGTCGATCGCGCGCGCCCTCGGCCGCGAGTTCCAGCGCATCTCGGTGGGCGGCGTCCGCGACGAGGCCGAGATCCGCGGCCACCGCCGCACCTACATCGGCGCGCTGCCCGGCACGATCATCCGCGCCCTCCGCGACGCGGGCACCCGCAACCCCGTCTTCATGATCGACGAGATCGACAAGATGGGGGCCGACTTCCGCGGCGACCCCGCCAGCGCGATGCTCGAGGTCCTCGACCCGGCGCAGAACGAGAACTTCCGCGACCACTACCTCGACCTGCCGTTCGACCTCTCGGACGTCCTCTTCATCGCGACCGCAAACATCCTCGACCCGGTCCCGACCCCGCTTCAGGACCGGATGGAGACGATTCAGCTCGCCGGCTACACCGTCGACGAGAAGCTCCACATCGCCAAGCGCTACCTGGTTCCGCGCCAGCTCGCGGCCAACGGGCTGAAGCCCTCGCAGGCCGAGGTCGCCGACCCCGCGATCACGGCGATCATCGATGAGTACACGCGCGAGGCCGGTGTCCGCAACCTCGAGCGCCAGATCGGGAGCGTCCTGCGCAAGGTGGCCCGCCAGGTCGCCGAGGGCAAGGTCGACGGCAAGGTCCGCCTCTCGGCCAAGCGCGCCCGCGAGCTGCTCGGCAAGCGCCGCGTCTTCTCGGAGACGCGCCGGCGGACCAAGGAGCCGGGCGTGGCGACGGGCCTCGCCTGGACCCCCGTCGGCGGCGAGGTGCTCTTCATCGAGGCGACCGCGATGAGCGGCTCCGGCAAGCTCACGATCACCGGCCAGCTCGGCGACGTGATGCGCGAATCCGCGCAGGCCGCCCTCTCCTACGTCCGCGGCCACGTCGCGGAGTCCGCCCCCGACCTCGATCCCGAGTGGTTCGCGAACCACGACATCCACATCCACGTCCCCGCCGGGGCCGTGCCCAAGGACGGCCCCTCCGCCGGCGTCGCGATGGCGACGGCGCTGGCCTCGCTCATCAGCGGCAAGCCCATCGCCAACGACCTCGCGATGACGGGCGAGATCACGCTGACCGGCCACGTGATGCCCGTCGGCGGGATCAAGGAGAAGACGCTCGCGGCGCAGCGCGCCGGGATCAAGCGCGTGATCCTGCCCAACCGCAACGAGGCCGACGTCGCCGAGATCCCCGAGCACGAGCTGGGCGACCTGCAGTTCTCCTACGCCGAGGAGATCACCGACGCCTGGAAGGTCGCCTTCGGCGACTGACGATCCTCCCGAGGTTCCCTCGCGATTGGAGCGGGTAGTCTCTCCGGGACCCAGTCAAGGAAGCGAGGAGACCACAGATGGGGCAAAGCAGAACACAGAGGGTCGGTGACGCCGCCAGCTCGGTTGCCTCGAACCCGTACGTGCGGCGGCTGATCGAGGACGAGGAGCTGCGCGACAGCATTCGCGTCGCCTTCGAGTCCGCCAAGGATGCCTACGCCCGCATGTCCAACGGCAACGGGCCGGCAAAGACTCTTCTCGACGACAAGAAGATGCACCGCGACCTGAGCCAGGCGGCCGAGTCGTTCAAGGAGGCCGCGGACAAGCTCCGTGGCAAGCGCAGCGGCGGGGGGTTCACCCTCGGCAAGGCGCTGCTGATCGGCATCATCGGCGCGGCACTGGTCCTGATCCTCAGCGAGGACGCGCGCAAGGCCGTGCTGGACAAGCTGTTCGGGCCGGAGGAGGAGTTCGAGTACACCTCGACCACCACCCCCGCGCCGAGCGAGACGGTCTCCAGCACCACCTAGCCCACCGGCCATCAGGCCTTTCGAGAGGGCGCCACCCCATTGGGGGGCGCCCTCTCTTCTTGGTTGCGCACCTGCGGGTCGGCCGGCCGGGCCACTCGACTAGGCTGCGCCCGATGGCGAGCGTCCACGTCCTGCTTCCCGCGCAGCGCTATGTCTTCGCGGTCTCCAACGGCGAAGCCGAGGCGACCGTCCCCGACAGCTCGGCGGACGGCTTCCGGCGCTACAAGGAGCTCCAGAGCGGCGGGCGCACAGCGGGCATGGTCGCCTTCCCCAACACGCTGCTGATCCGCGGCGAGCGCGACTACCTGGTCGATCCCGGGCTGATCATGCAGGGTGGGCCGCTGATCGGCGCGATGGAGGAGCTCGGCGTCGAGCCCCAAGAGGTCAGGGACGTGATCCTCACCCACCTGCACTTCGACCATGCCGAGGGCTTGGCGGCCTGGCCGATGCGCCGCACCTACGTGCACCGGATCGAGACCGAGGCGCCGTACGCCCAGATCGTCTCCGGCCAGCTCGAGAACGCGAATCTGGAGATCCTGGACGGGGAGGAGGGCGAGATCGAGCCCGGTGTCCGCTGGATGCTCACCCCGGGCCACTGCGACGGCCTGATCTCCCTGCTCGTGGACACTGACGACGGCCTCGTCGTGATCGCCTCCGACTGCGTCGGGCCGCTGCCCGAGTACTTCGAGGAGATGGACCTGCCCGAGGACTTCGGGCCAGAGCGCGAGGAGCTGCTGCGCCAGTGGCAGCGAATCCGCGACCTCGACCCGGCCGTGGTGATCCCGGGCCACAACCCTCCGGTCAGCCTGCGATAGGCGTGACATCGCGCCGCCGGCTGGTCCAGCGACGGGCTGTCCAGCCAGGCGAATCCGTAACCTCCACCGCGTGGAGGCGGCGCAGACACGCGAGCTGAGCGGGGAGAAGGCGCAGCGGATCGTCGAGGCGATGCGCTCGAGCGTCGCCGACCGCGGGATCTCGGGCTCGACCTTCGAGCACGTCGCCCGTGAGGCCGGCGTCAGCCGCGGACTGCTCCACTACTACTTCGGCACCAAGGAGGCCCTCCTGGCCGAGGTGGTCCGCCGCGACTCCGAGCACCGCATCGCCCGGCTCGACGAGCCGCTCGCGAACGCGAGCAGCGCCGACGAGATCCTCGAAGTCCTCGTCGCCAACCTGCGCGACTCGGTGCAGAACGAGCCCGGCTTCTGGGTGCTCATCTTCGAGCTGTTCACCGCGGGACGCCGCAACCCCGACATCCAGCGCGAGGTCGGCGAGCTCTTCAACCGGACCCGCGCGCACGTCGCCGAGATCCTGCGCAAGAAGGAGAGCGAGGGCGTGATCGCGCTGAGCGTCGACGCCGACGCGGTGGTCAGCTTCCTCTTCGCCGTCGCCGACGGCGTCGCCCTGCAGATGCTCTCCGACCCGGGGCGCGACCACTCCGACGTGATCGCGGCGGGCACCGCCGCGGCCCGCGCGCTGCTGACCAGCAGCTAGGCCGCCGGGCCCCGCTGCTTGGACGTACCATCCGCAACCGATGGGTCTCTTCAGCTTCCTGCGCCGCAAGGACGAGAGGGCGATCCCCGAGCCGGGGACTCCGGAGTTCGAGGCGGCGGTGGCGGGAACGGCCATCCCGGACAGCCAGAGCGTGCCGATGGGGCAGAGCGGGTGGGCCAGTACGTCGGCCGCTGACAGCGCGCTGAAGCAGCTCGGCATCGACCCGAGCCAGTCCGACGTCGAGCAGATGCAGAGCCGGACGGTCGACCTGCGCGGCACCGGCGCGCGCGATCAGGTCGAGGACGTTCTGCGCAAGCACGGGATCGATCCGGACAAGCAGGGCCAGACCGTGGACGCGAGCACCGTGCCCGGGCTCCAGAAGGCGATCCTCGCCGCGCTCGGGATGTCGGGGCTGAGGATCCCGAACGTGGACGGCATCGGCGGCGGCATCTCGCCGCCCCAGGTCGACCCGTACGCCCAGATCGACTACCTGGTCTCCAAGCGCGACGCGGGCGAGATCACGGACGCCGAGTTCGAGGCGCAGAAGCGCAAGCTGCTCGGCCCCTGAGTGGACCCGCTGCTCGCCGCCGAACGCGGGTTCTCGTTCGCGGACCCACTCGCGATCGGGCTGATCTTCTGCGGCCTCGCGGTGTTCGCCGCGATCGGGGCGCTCTCGCACGAGCACGAACGCGCCTTCTCGGCGAGCATCATCTACCTCGGGCTGGGCGCTGCGGCTGCGGTCGTGATCGAGCTGGCCGGGATCGGCTGGGTGGACCCGCTGGCCGACGAGGCCGTGATCGAGCGGCTCGCCGAGTTCGCCGTCGTGATCGCTCTGTTCGGGACGGGGTTGAAGCTGGAGGACCCGTTCGCGCGGCGCTCGTGGACGGGCGTGGCGCGGCTGCTGCTGATCGCGATGCCCCTGACGATCGCGGCGATCGCGCTGTTCGGCACCCAGGTGATGGGGCTCTCGCTGGGGGCAGCGCTGGTGCTGGGCGCGATTCTCGCCCCGACCGACCCGGTGCTGGCGGGCGACATCGGGGTCGGGCCGCCGGGGGACGAGGAGGAGCACGAGCCGAACATCTCGATCACCGGCGAGGCCGGGCTGAACGACGGGCTCGCGTTTCCGTTCCTGTTCCTCGGCCTCTTCGTGGCGTCGGAGGAGGGGGAGGGCTGGGTCGGGGAGTGGCTGCTGGCGGATGTCGCCTACGCGATCGGGGCGGCCGTCGTGATCGGGGCCGCCCTCGGGTTCGGGATCGCGGCTCTGGCCGTCACGCTGCGCGACCGGGATCTGCTGGCGAGCGCCTTCGACGCCTGGCTGGCGATCCCGAGCGCGCTCGTGATCTACGGGGCCGCCGAGGTGGCGGGAACGCTCGGCTTCATCGCGGTCTTCGCCGGCGGGGTGGCCTTCCGCCACTACGAGCACGGGCACGAGTACAACCGCCGCGTCCACGATGGCGCCGAGGCCGTCGAGAAGTTCGGCGAGCTGGCGGTGGTGCTGCTGCTGGGAAGCATGCTGACCCTGGCCGGCCTCGAGGCGCCCGGTCTCAGCGGTTGGCTGCTCGTGCCCGTGCTGCTGGTGGCGATCAGGCCGGCGGCCGTGGCGATTTCACTCCTCCGCGGGAGGTTGCCGAGGCAGGAGCGCGCTTTCGTCGCCTGGTTCGGCGTGCGCGGGATCGGGTCGCTCTACTACGCGGCGGTCGCGGTCGGCGCCGGGGTCCTCGGCGATGCGGAGATGGAGGTCGTCGTCTGGACGGCGTTCGCGTGCGTCGTCGCGTCGATCGTGATTCACGGCACCACGGCGGGCCCGGTCGCCCGGCGCCTGCTTCCGCCGGAGGCGATCGACGCCGGCATCGCGCACCGCTGAGCCGCGGACGTGACCGGCGCGCGGCGCTAGCCGGTGTTCCGCGGGTCCCAGATGCGGCCCATGCG
>DASSYK010000085.1:0-6291 GCA_035703345.1 Solirubrobacterales bacterium | reverse complement strand
GAGAGGCACGTCGCCGAAGGACCTGCCCTCGACGCGGATGTGCGCCCACTTGCGGTCGGTCAGCCACGGCACGTAGTCCGAGGGGCCGATGTACACGTCCTCGGGCGGGAGCTCGTGATCCATGATCGAAGTGACCGCGTTCGTCTTCGAGATCTTCTTGGACTCCAGCCGCTCGCGCTCGAGCATGTTGTAGAAGTCCATGTTGCCGCCGACGTTGAGCTGCGAGGTGCGCTCCATCCGCACGCCGCGATCATGGAAGAGGCGCGCGAGCAGGCGATGGACGATGGTCGCCCCGACCTGGCTCTTGATGTCGTCGCCGATGATCGGCAGGCCCGCTTCCTCGAAGCGCCTGTCCCAGTAGTCCTCGCGCGCGATGAAGACCGGAAGGCAGTTGACGAGGCCGACACCGGCCGTGAGCGCCTGCTCGACGTACCACTTGGTCGCCTCCTCGGAGCCGACCGGCAGATAGCAGACCAGCACGTCGGTCTGGGTGTCCTGCAGGATCCCGACGATGTCGGCGGTCTCCCCCGGCGCCTTCTTGATCTTCTCCTTCAGGTACTTGCCGAGCCCGTCGTGGGTCATGCCGCGATGGACCTTGACACCGAGCTTCGGGACGTCCGAGAACTTGATCGTGTTGTTCTGGCCCGAGAAGATCGCCTCCGAGAGGTCCTTGCCGACCTTCTCGGCGTCGATGTCGAAGGCGGCCGTGAACTCGATGTCTCGCACGTGGTAGCCGCCGAGGTCGACGTGCATGAGGCCGGGAACCTGCTCGGTGGGGTCGGCGTCCTTGTAGTACTCGACACCCTGCACGAAGGAGCTCGCGCAGTTCCCGACGCCGACGATGGCGACCCGGACCTTGTCGTCGCGGGCGCCATTGGGGTGCGCCACGCCGTCTGTCTTGCCGTTGCTGCTCATCAGATGGAATTCCTCCTAAGGCTGGTACTCAAGACTCAATTGACACTCGCAGGGCGTGGCGGTTACAGCTCCGCACTCGCCTCGGGTGATGCCCGCTGTGGGCCTGGATCAGTCCCCTCCATCGCCTTCAGCGCGTTTCTGACGTGCCAGACCCGCTGCACGACTGTGAAGGCTGTGAGCGCGGCCATCGCGTAGATCGCGGGGGCCAACAGCTCGATGTCGAAGACTCCGGCCCCTTTTGCGAACACGAGGCCGACCGACAGTATGACCACTCTCACGGGACGCGTGGCGACGCCGACCTTGCACTCAACGCCGAGCGCCTCGGCGCGGGCGCGCGTGTAGGAGACCATCAGCGACCCGAGGACCACCACGACGCACATAGCCGCGGCGAACTCGTCGCCGCTCTCGGCGAACTGGTAGGCGACCGCGGTCAGGACGATCCCCTCCTCGACCCGGTCCAGCGTCGAGTCGAGGAAAGCGCCGAACAGGGTCCCCTTGCCCGAGACCCTCGCGTAGCGCCCGTCCAGGGTGTCCATCACCGAGCCGAGGATGAAGGCGATGCCGCCGAGGAAGAAGTACCCCTGCCAGACGAGGACCGCGGCGGCGAGGTTGCCGATCAGGCCCACCATCGAGATCGCGTTCGGGGTCAGCCGCGACTCGATCAGCCGGTTGCGCCAGACGGCGGAGACGTCGCCCGCACGCTCGGCCGCCGTGCGCTGGTCGCGCGGGGTCACGCCGCCACCGCCGAGGGCTCCGGGGCCACCCGCCCGGGCGGCAGCGCGGGGCGGTCGCGCCCGAAGGCCCAGTCGGGGTTGAGGCGGGCCAGCAGCATCGCGACGCCCACGGCCAGGGCCGCCGCCACGGCGCCGAACAGCCCGTCGATCCAGTAGTGGTTGCCCGTGGCCACGACGATGTAGGTCATCAAGAGGGGATAGGCGAAGAGCGGCACCTTCAGCCACAGCGGGCGCACCAGGAGCGCGAGCGAGAAGCCGAAGACCATGGCCAGCCCGACGTGCATCGAGGGGACGGCCGCGACCGGGTTGAAGAGCGCGTCGCCGGCCTTGACCAGCACCGGATCGTTGCCGGTGACGGCGGTCGAGCCGTCGAGCCCCAGCTCCTCGAGGAAGCGCGGCGGGGCCGTCGGGTAGAGCCAGTAGCCGAGCAGCGAGATGGCCATCGCGGCGATCACGGTGTTGCGGACGAAGCCGAAGCTCCCGCGCCAGCCGAAGTAGAGGACGAGCAGGGCGAGGCAGCTGCCCTTGAAGTGGAGGTTCGCGTATCCCCAGCGGGCGACCTCGCCCGCCCAGCCGACGTCGACCGCCCAGCGCTGCACGTCCACCTCGACGAAGGAATGGAGGTCGCGCTCGACCGTGACGAGGTCGCGCCCGTGCGTGAAGGCCGCCCCGAGGTCGGAGGGCGCGACGGCGCCCCGCGCGTAGCGCCACGCCGTGTACGCGGCCGCGATCACGCCGAACTGGATCAGGAGGTCCAGCGGTCCCCGGGGAAGGAACCGCTCACGCAGAGCCGCGGAGGTCAAAACTTGACCGCCTCCTCCCATCCGCTCGTCGGCGGCGGGTGGTCGGCGCAGCGCTTGCCCCCGCTCAGAGCGCGCAGCGGCGAGAAGTCGACGCCGATCTTGAGGCGCCCGGCCTCGGGCATCGTCACCCGCGTGAAGCCGGTGGGCGACTCCTCGACGCAGCCGGTGCCCTCGGCGACCTGCCAGTACGGCGTCCAGCGCACGCGGACGAGGATGCTGCCGGCGGCGTCCGCCTCGACGACGAACCCTTCCGGCTTCAGCTTCACCAGATCACCCGCGCCGATCGCCATCGGCTCGGGGTCGGACACCTCGTAGACGCTCCAGTCCTTGCTCGTGAAGACCTCGCGCAGGTAAGGCAGCCCCGCGCGGACCAGGCGCGCCTCCGCCTCCCCGGCGTAGTCGAGCTCGGTGTGCGGCAGCGCGACGTAGCCGACCCCGAGATCGTCGAGCCAGCGCCGATAGGCACCGGCGGTGAGCGGCCCGTTCTCGTCCTCGTAGAAGAGGGCGTTCAGCTTGCGATCGAGCTGGCGCTCCCAGCCGCGGGCGATGTAGATGCCGCGGGGCATGTGGGCCGCCTCCCAGTGGTGCTCGACCGGCACGACCTCGACGCGATGCCGCTCGCCTCCGCGCATCGCCTTGCCGAGGAAGTCGCGCACCGGCGCGTAGTAGTAGGCGCTGACCGAGGGCTGCGCATGCACCGTCTCGAGGTCCCGGACGACCGGCGACCACTGCCAGTAGAGGAGGAACGGGGCCAACAGCACGAGCGCGAAGCGCTGACGGCGCCAGAGGCCGAAGGCGAGCGCAGGGCCGAGGAAGAGCGCGCCCATCCGGGTCGCGTTGCCGCCCATCGGGCTGTCGATCAGGAAGGCGGCCGCGAGCGCGGCGGTGTAGGCGGCGACGCCGTAGCGCAGCAGCTTCTCCTCCTTCGGGATGGCGAGGAAGACGGCGATCGCGATCAGCACTGCGGGCTGGAAGCTCGAGAACACGAAGGGCTCGGTGCCGCCCTCCGGAAAGGCGAACGTGAGCAGGACCGCGCCGCCGACGCCGGCGACCGCGAGCTCGAGCCCCGTCCGGCTGCGCTCGGCGAGCGCGTGGGCGACCGCGCCGCAGGCGAGGAACAGGGCGGCGACCGGGCTGGCCAGCGGGCAGAGCACCGCGAACCCGATCGCGACGGCGCGCCAGCCTCGCTGCGAGGCGAAGACGGCGGCGAGGGCGATCGCGATGCCGAGGGCGAACGAGAGCCGGCCGCTGAACAGGCTGATCGAGGCACCCGCGGCGAACCAGATGACGCCGAGCCGGGCGCGCTCGCCCCACTGGCGGTAGGCGATTCCCGCGAACAGCATGGCCGCCGCCACGACCGCAAGCGCGCCTACGACCCGCGGCCCGAGCAGCGAGGCCAGGAAGGGGAAGATCACGCTGTAGCCGGGAGTGTGGTGCCCGCCGAACCAGAGGTTGTTCCACGCCGAGAGCCCCTCGCTCTCGAAGAGCGCGGACCGGAAGACCTGCGCCGCGTGGTCGGCGCTCGAGGGCTCGACGATCAGGTAGACCGCGCTGAGCACGCCGGCGACGACGGCCGGCTCGATCAGGCGGCGAAGACCCGGTGAGGGGGTCGCGCCGCCGGGCTGGTCGGTCAAGCGGTCGCCGGGCGCCAGGCCCACGCCGCCGGGCGCGCCCGTGCCAGCTGCACCGCCCCGAAGGCCGCCAGGCCGGCGACCATCCAGCCGATCACGCCGTCCACCCAGAAGTGGTTTCCGGTGACGATCACGACGAAGAAGACGAAGAGGGGATAGAGGCACCACAGGGTCCTGGAGATCGTGTGGCGGGAGAGCAGCGCGCCGGAAGCGCCGATCATAAGGGCGAACGCGCAGTGCATGCTCGGAATGGCCGCATAGGGGTTGACGAACATCTGGACCAGGGCGGAGTCGTGATTGACCGAGACCTGGTCGAGCGTGTCGACGAAGCCGAGCTCCTCGAAGAACCGTGGAGGCGCGGTGGGCACAAGCGTGTAGCCCACGAGGGCGAGGCCCATCGCGACCATGAACATGTTCCGCACGAAGTAGAAGCTGTCGTTGCGGTACAGGTAGAGCCAGATCAGGAAGACCGTCGTGACCATGAAGTGCGAGTTCATGTACGCGAAGTTCGCGATGTCGATGATCCACTGCTGGCCGAGCAGCGCGCTCTGGAGGTCCGGCTCGAAGAAGAGCCCGAGCGAGGCCTCGATGTCGATCACCGAGCGGGCGTTGGCGAAGGCCGGGTTCGCGTTGCCCTCGGCGATGCCGCGAACGGTCTCGTAGCAGAGGTCAGCGAGCACGAACAGCCCGAGCTGGCGCGCCGCGTCGCCCCACCCCTGGGGCAGACGGGGAGCATGGTTCCGGACTGTCGAGGCGAGTGCACGCACGGGTCGAGGGATTTTACTCACCGATACCTGACAACCTGGGTGACCTCGGGCACGGAATTCCGTGCACGGGCCGGATCCCCTGCCTACGGCTCGAGGAAAGCGGCGACGCGGTCGACGACCCCGGGGTCCTCCCGCCAGGGCCAATGGCCGACGCCCGGAAGCTCGGCGAGTTCGGCGTTCGGCAGAGCGTCGGCGTAGGCACGGCCGAAGCGCGCCGGGAGGTAGCGGTCGGCGAGCGCCCAGACGACGAGCGTCGGCGCCTCGATCGCGCCGAGGCCACGGCCGGCGGCGGCGAGCTCTTCCTCGGGGGCCGAGCGGTAGAGGCGCAGGATCGCCCGGTAGGTCCCGGCGTCGAGGTGGTCCCAGATCATGTCCACGAACCCGGGCGGCCAGCGGCTCCAGTCTCCACGGGCCTCGCGCAGCGCGAGGTCGAGCGCCGGCCGCGACCAGAGCTTGTTGGAAAGCTCGCCGAGCCCGCGGGTGCGCCACATCCGGGCCGTGCGGTGCCAGCGGTAGCCCGGCAGCAGCGGCACGCTGTTGAGGATCACCAGCCTCGTCAGCGATTCCGGCCTGCGCTGGGCCCCGATCAGCGCAAGACCGCCCCAGTCGTGCACGGCGAGCGAGTGCTCGCGGATCCCCAGCTGGTCGAGCAGCCGCTCGACGAAGTCGGCGTACGCGTACATGGAGTACTCGAAGCGCTCGGGGTCCGGGCGCGCGGAGCGCCCGAAGCCGGGGAGGTCGAACGCCAGCACCGGGCCCCGCATCCGCTCCAGGATCGGCACCCAATCCTCGGAGTGCGTCGGGTTGCCGTGCACGAAGACCGCCGGCGGCCCCTCCGCCGAGCGGCGGCGGAGGAAGACCTCGATCCCGTCGACGCTGACGGTCTCCGTTCGGATCGGCCCTGTCGCCGCGGCTGCCATCGGAGCCGCGGACAATATCCTCGCCGGCGTGCCGCTTCCCAGCGAGAGCGCCATCGCCGAGCCCTCCGAGGCGGCGCGGCTCGTCGCCGAGCGCGGCCGGGCCTACGGGCTGCGCGAGCATCGTCCGCGGATCCCGAAGCGAGACCCCTCCTGGCGCCGTCCCTCGCGCCGACGCGTGCTCGCCATCCGCGGGCGGCTGCGCGAGATGTACGGCCGGCCGGTGAACAAGCCGCACGGGCATCCGATCGCCGAGCTGGTGCGAACGATCCTGTCCCAGAACACCAACGACCGCAACCGCGACGTCGCCTACGAGCGGATGCGCGAGCGCTTCCCGACCTGGGAGGAGGTGCGCGGGGCCCCGGTCGCCGATCTGGAGGAGGCGCTGCGGCCCGGCGGGCTCGCCCAGACGAAGGCCCCCCGCATCCAGCACGTCCTCGAGCAGCTCGGCGAGCAGCCCGACCTCGACTGGCTGGCGACCGCTCCGCGGGAGCAGGCCCTGGAGTTCCTGACCGAGCTGCCGG
>DASSYK010000054.1:0-9458 GCA_035703345.1 Solirubrobacterales bacterium | reverse complement strand
CGGCGTTGGTGTGCAGGGTGGCGCGGGACATCGGCCGGAACACTAGCGGCCGCCCGGCGTCATCAGGTGTGATGAGGGCCAGGCGCGCCGGTCTGCGGCTTCGACGCAGGTTTCTGACCTTCAGACGGCGTGCGGCGCGTGGTCGAGCGGGATGACGCGCGCGGTGGCCGTCGCCGTGGCGATCGTCGTCTCGTTCCCGTCGATCAGCTCGGCGTCGAGGACCGCCTCGTCCCCGTTGCGCTCGAGGATCCGCCCCCGTGCCACGACGCGTCCCGGCCGCAGCGGGTTCAGGAAGTGCACCTCGATCTTCTCGGTGGCCTGGAACTGGTCGTGCGCGAGCGTCGCCAGGAGCGCCGGGCCCACCGTGTCGTAGAGCATCGCGGCGATGAAGGCGCCGAGCACGTTGCCGGCGGGGTTGGTCCACTCCTCGCGCGCGGTGAATCCAAGCTCGATCGTGCCCTTCTCGAGGTCGGCCTCGATCAGCTCCATGCCCAGGGTCGCGGCCGCGGGGGGCAGCGGCGCCCGCCCCTCCATCGCGTCCCAGAAAGGCCCGGATCGCTCTTGCGGCACTCCGCGAAAATAGCGACGCCGGCGCCGGGGGTGGAGAGGCCTAGGCGCCGACCGGCCCGTAGGGCTCGTCGCTCGGCAGCCAGGGCCGGCGCCAGCCGCCGTAGCCCTGGGTCAGGTGCGCGGCGCTCTCGGGGCCCCAGCTTCCCTTGGGGTAGGTCTCGATCGCGCAGGGGTTGTCGATCAGGGGCTGGACGATGCGCCAGGTCTCCTCGACTATGTCCATGCGGGAGAAGAGCTCCGGCTTGCCGGCGACGGCGTCGGAGAGGAGGCGCTCATAGGGCGTCGGCTGCTCGCCGACCTGCTGGGCGAAGAGCAGGTCGAGGTGGACGCGCCGCAGCGCTTCCTCGCCGGGCTGCTTGGCCTCCATCAGCATGCAGGCCCCGGCCTGCGGGTCGATCCGGAAGATGATCTCGTCGGCCGCGGGGACCGGGCGGTCGCCGATGCCGAGCGCGGGCGGGCTCTCGAGGACGATCCGGATCTCGGTCAGCTTGGTCGGCAGCGCCTTGCCCGCGCGGATGAAGAACGGGACGCCCGCCCAGCGCCAGTTCTGGGCCTCGAGGCGGATCGCGGCGAACGTCTCGGTGGTCGAGTTCGGATCGACGCCGTCGATCTCGCGGTAGCTGTCGTACTGGCCGCGGACATAGCGGCCCGGGTCGGCAGCGTGGATCGAGCGGAAGAAGTCGAGCTTGCGGTCGCGGATCGGATCGGGCTCGGCGCCCCCGGAAGGAGGCTCCATCCCGGTCAGCGCCAGCAGCTGCAGCAGGTGGTTCTGGACGACGTCGCGCACCGCGCCGACCTTGTCGTAGAAGCTGCCCCGGTCCTCGACGCCGAAGTTCTCGGCCATCGTGATCTGGATCGAGTCGACGAAGTTGCGCTTCCAGATCGGCTCCAGGATCGAGTTGGCGAACCGCAGGTAGGAGATGTCCATCACGGGCTCCTTGCCGAGGAAGTGGTCGATCCGGTAGATCTGGTCCTCGGTCAGGACCTCGAGCAGCTGGCGCTGGAGCTCGCGGGCCGACTGCAGCGAGTCGCCGAACGGCTTCTCGAGCACGACGCGGGCGCGTGCGGTCAGGCCGGCGTTCCCGAGCTGCTGGACGACGGGGGCGAAGAGCGAGGGCGGGGTCTCGAGGTAGAAGACGGCGTAGTCGTACTCGCCCATCTCCTTGCCGAGGCGGGTGTAGGTGTCCGCATCGCCGTAGTCGCCCTGGACGTAGCTGAGCCGGTCCTCGAGCCGGGCGAGGATCTTCACGTCGACCTCGTGCACCTTCGCCTCGACGGCCTCGCGCACGTGCCTCTTCAGGTCGTCGTGGGACCAGTCGCTGCGGCCCACGCCGATGATCCGGGTGGAGAGCGCGCCGCGCCGCTCCAGGCGGTAGAGCGACATCAGCGTCATCTTCCTGGCGAGGTCGCCGGTGATCCCGAAGATCACGAGGATCTCGCCCTTCGGCCCGGGCGGGGCGTGGAGGCTGCGGGAGGGATCCAGGTGCGCGGTCTCCGCCATCGCCCAGCACCGTATACGCAAGCGCTGTCGGGCTTAGGATGGCCGCGAACCGGAATAGGGCCGAGAGGGGAGGAGCCGGATGAGCTCGCAGCTGGGGATGGTCGGACTGGGCAGGATGGGCGCCAACATCGTCAGGCGGCTGATGCGCGCCGGGCACGAGTGCGTCGTCTACGACGTGAACCCGGACGCGGTCTCCGAGCTCGCCGGCGAGGGCGCGACCGGGGTCTCCTCGCTCGCCGAGATGGCGGAGAAGCTCGACGCGCCCCGCTCGGTCTGGGTGATGGTCCCCGCCGGCGAGATCACCGAGAAGACCGTGGCGGACGTCGCCGGCGCGCTCTCGAGGGGCGACGCGATCATCGACGGGGGCAACACCCACTACCACGACGACATCCGGCGCTCGAACGAGCTCGCGGAGCGCGGGATCGACTACATCGACTGCGGCACCAGCGGCGGGGTCTGGGGCCTCGAGCGCGGTTACTGCCTGATGATCGGCGGCCCCGACGGAGCCGTGAAGCGGCTCGATCCGATCTTCGCGGCGGTCGCGCCGGGGATCGGCGACATCGACCGGACCCCCGGCCGCGGCGGCGACCCCTCGCCGTCCGAGCAGGGCTACCTGCACTGCGGGCCGGCGGGCGCGGGCCACTTCGTGAAGATGGTCCACAACGGGGTCGAGTACGGCCTCATGGCGGCTTACGCCGAGGGCCTCGACATCATCCGCAACGCCGACGCGGGCCGCAAGCAGCGCGACGCCGACGCGGAGACCGCCCCGCTCGAGCACCCCGAGCACTACCAGTACGAGATCGACGTCGCCGAGGTCGCCGAGGTCTGGCGCCGCGGCAGCGTCGTCGCCTCGTGGCTGCTCGACCTCGCGGCGTCGGCCCTGCACGCCTCGCCCCAGCTCGACGAGTTCGGCGGCCGCGTCTCGGACTCCGGGGAGGGCCGCTGGACCTCGCTCGCCGCGATCGAGGAGGGGGTCCCCGCTCCGGTGCTCACCACGGCGCTGTACGAGCGCTTCGCGTCACGGGATCTGGGCGACTTCGCCGGCAAGGTGCTCTCCGCGATGCGCAAGGAGTTCGGCGGACACGACGAGAAGCCGGCTTGAGCGCCCGGCACGAGCTGGTCGTCCTCGACGACGAGGCGGCGGTCGCCCGCCGCGGGGCCGAGATGATCGCCGAGGCCGCCCGCGAGGCGGTCGCCGACCACGGCGACTTCGCGATGGCCGCGAGCGGCGGGCACACGCCCTGGGCGATGTACGGCCAGCTCGAGGAGCAGGAGCTGCCGTGGGCCGACACTGCGATCTACCAGGTGGACGAGCGCATCGCGCCCGCCGGCTCGCCCGAGCGCAACCTCACCCATCTGATCGCCGCGCTCTCGATCGGCGCCCAGGGATCGCTGCGGCCGATGCCGGTCGACGCGGAGGATCCCGAGGCGGCCGCGGAGCGCTACGGCGAGCAGCTCCCCGCCACGCTCGAGCTGGTGCACCTCGGCCTCGGCCCCGACGGCCACACGGCCTCGCTCGTCCCCGGCGACCCGGTCCTGGAGGTCAGCGACCGGCGCGTCGCCGTCACCGGCGGCGAGTACCAGGGAACCCACCGGATGACCCTCACCTATCCCGCCCTCGCCCAGGCGAAGCGGCTGCTCTGGATCGTCACAGGGGAGTCCAAGCGCGACCCGCTCGCGAAGCTGCTCGCCGGCGACACCTCGATCCCGGCCGGCCGGGTCGAGGCGACGGAGTCGGTGATCCTCGCCGACCCCGCCGCGGCCGGCGGCTAGGGGACGACCGGCTTGAAGGTCTGGGCCCGGACGAGGCAGCGCCTCGCCTTCTTGCCCTTGCGGCGGCAGTTCTTGATGCGCTTACTGCGCCCCTTCGGCAGGCCGCCGGCGGCCTTGGCCCAGAGGCTGAAGATCAGGTCGCCGAAGTAGGTGCCGGAGGTCACCTGGCAGGCGTCGCTGTCGGTCCTGCAGGCGCCGTGGCTGACGACGGAGTTCAGGAGGCCGCCGCCCAGCACCCACCCGCCTCCGCTCGAGCCCTGTTGCTGGTGGCACGCCCCGGCCTTGACCGCGCCCGTGAACTTCTCGAAGCCCTGGAAGCGGCTGTCGCAGAGGATCAGGCGCTCGCCGTCGTAGAAGGCCGGCGGGTCGGCGGGGTAGCCGAAGATCCTGAAGCGCTTGCCCTTGTAGCTGCCCGGGGGGCGGTTGAAGCTGACTCCGCGGGCGCCGAGCGCGTCCTGGATCGGCCCGCTGGGGCCCGCCACCAGGTTGATCGCCCCCACGTCGAAGGAGATGTCCCCCTCGAACGCCCAGATGCCCGGCGCGCGCAGGCGCGTCGCGGGCCAGGTGCCGAACGGCCGGACGTTGTTGCGATAGCCGGGGACGAAGGCGACGTTGGCGGCCCACTGCGGCCCCGAGGCGCTCGGCGAGACGACGCAGTGGCCGGCGGTCAGCAGCAGGTTGCGCGTGAACGAGCGCACCACGGTGGCCGAGCACGCCGCGTCGGAGGCGCCGAACGTCAGGAAGAGGCGCCCGTGGATCCGCTCCGGGTAGGCGGTGTCGCGGCTCGGGTCGGTCTCCAGGTCCGGGGGCTGTGCCGCCGCCGAGGCGAGCGGGGCCGCCTCGTCGCCTTCACCCGCGGGGGCGTCCAGCGGCTGGGCCTCGCGCATCCGCTCGGCCGTCCAGTAGTCGCGCACCTCCGCGGGGCTCTGGCCGAGCGCGTGGCCGGCGACGCGGCTCTCCGACGCCTCCGCGCCGGGCGCGGCCGCGAGGCAGAGGGCGAGCGCGGTCGCCGCGGCTGTCGTTCGCCGGCCCATCGTTCCAAGGTAACCCGCGCGCGGACCGGCCGGAGCGGTCGGGTGACTCACGCGGGCGTCCACGGCTCCCGGCGGGGGATCCAGCGCGGCACGGCCCGCTTGTACTCGGCGTACTCGTCCCCGAAGCGCCGCTCGAGCCCGGGCTCCTCGACGACCGGCATGTAGATCGCGTTGATCGCCGCGAACACCCCGAGCTCGATCAGGATCGGCACCGAGCCGAGGATGAGGCCCTCCCCGAGCAGGACCAGGGCGACGCCCGTGATCATCGGGTTGCGGACGCGCCGGTAGGGCCCGTGCACCACCAGCCGGCGGGTGGGATCCCATGGCGCGAGCGTCCCCTCCCCGACGTTTGCGAACAGGGCGATCGTCCCGGCTGCGAGGCGGAGCCCGGCCCCCGCCGCGATCGCGCCGAGCGCGATCGTCGCGGCAGCGGCGCCGGCGGGGAGCCCGAAGCCGGGCTCGACACCGCCCAGCGCCACGAGCAGGGCGGGAATCACGATCGCCACGGTCGCGGGCAGCGGGCCGATCGCGCGCAGTTGTCGCCAGGGCCCCGGGCGCCGCTCAGGCACGCTCGACCGAATCGCCGCGCCCGACGATCACGTCGGAGACCGTCGCTGCCGGGAAGAGGCCGTGGTCGACGACCCCGGGGACGGCCTCCAGGGAAGCGGCCAGCTCGGCGGGGTCGCCCACCTCGCCCAGCAGGTCGGCGATGACGCCGCCGTCGGGGCTGGGCGGGGTGTCCGGCCGCAGCTCGACGCGCCCGACCTCGTCGCGGATCCGCCGCAGGGTGGAGGCGAGCCCGTAGGCCATCAGCTCGAGCGGGATCGGCGCGCCGATGCGGTCCACCGGCTTCGTGGAGTCGGCGATGACGACGAAGCGGTCGGCCGTCGCGGCCACGATCTTCTCGCGGGTGTGCGCCCCGCCGCCGCCCTTGACGAGCCAGCGGTCCGGGGCGATCTGGTCGGCGCCGTCGATCGCCAGGTCGAGCCGCTCCAGCTCGTCGAACTCCTCGACCGGGATGCCGAGCTCGCGCGCCTGCTCCTCGGTCGCGACCGACGTGGCCACGCAGCGGAGGTCGCTCAGCCCCCTCGCGGCGATCGCCGGCAGCAGCAGCGCCACGGTCGAGCCCGTGCCGAGGCCCAGCGTCATCCCGCTCCCGACGAGCTCCGCGGCGGCCTCCGCCGCCACGCGCTTCTCGCTGTCGAGGTTCGGGTCGGCCACGTCCCCGCGCAATCTAGTCGTAGGATCGGGTGAGAGTGGAGAGCCGGACGCCCCCCAAGCCCTCGGAGCGCACCGTCCCCGACGCCGGCGACATCGACCAGCTCTGCATCAACACGATCCGGACGCTGTCGATGGACGCGATCCAGAAGGCGAACTCGGGCCATCCGGGGACGCCGATGGCGCTGGCGCCGGTCGCCTACACGCTCTGGCAGCGCTACCTGCGCTTCGACCCGCAGAACCCGATCTGGCCGAATCGCGACCGCTTCGTGCTCTCGGCGGGGCACGCGTCGATGCTGCTCTACTCGCTCCTCTACCTGGCGCAGGTCAAGGCGGTCGACCCCGACTACGAGGTGGTCGGCGATCCCTCGGTCAGCCTCGACGACATCAAGCGCTTCCGCCAGCTCGACTCGAAGACGCCGGGCCATCCCGAGTATCGCTGGACCTCGGGGGTCGAGGCGACTACCGGACCGCTCGGCCAGGGGATCGCGACCAGCGTCGGGATGGCGATCGCCTCGAAGTGGCAGGCCGCCCACTTCAACCGGCCCGACTTCGACCTGTTCGGCTTCGACGTCTACGCGATCGCGGGCGACGGCTGCCTGATGGAGGGGGTCTCCAGCGAGGCGGCCTCGATCGCCGGGCACCAGCGCCTCGACAACCTCTGCTGGATCTACGACAACAACCACATCACCATCGACGGCCACACCGACATCACCTACGAGGACGACGTCGCGGCGCGCTTCATGGGCTACGGCTGGAACGTCACCCGGGTCGGCGACGCAAACGACCTCGAGCTGCTCACCCGGGCCTTCGAGGAGTTCCGCAGCGAGGAGGACCGGCCGACGCTGATCATCGTGGACTCCCACATCGGCTGGGGATCGCCGCACAAGGTGGACACCCCGGAGGCCCACGGCGAGCCGCTCGGCGAGGACGAGGTCCGCGAGACGAAGCGCGTCTACGGCTGGCCCGAGGACGCGCAGTTCCTGGTCCCCGACGGGGTGCTCGACCACTTCGCGGAGGGGATCGGCCGCCGTGGACGGGAGCTGAGCTCGGACTGGGAGGAGATGTTCGAGCGGTACCGCAGGAGCGAGCCGGAGCTCGCCTCCCAGCAGGAGGAGATGCAGCGGCGCGAGCTCCCCGACGGCTGGGACGCGGACCTGCCCAGCTTCGAGGTCGACGAGAAGGGGATGGCCACGCGCAAGGCCTCGAACGCGGTCGAGAGCGCCGTCGCCGCCGCGGTGCCGTGGCTGCTGGCGGGCTCGGCCGACCTGACCGGCTCGACGTCTGTCGCGCTCGAGAGCGAGGAGAACTTCGAGCCCGCCGCGCGCAGCGGGCGCCAGCTCCGCTACGGCATCCGCGAGCACGAGTCCGCGGCGATCTCGAACGGTCTCTCGCTGGCGAAGCTGCGTCCCCTCTGGTCCACCTACCTCACCTTCTCCGACTACGCGCGCCCGGCGATCCGGCTCTCCTCCCTGATGGAGCTGCCGGTGATCCACGTCTTCACCCACGACTCGATCGGCCTCGGCGAGGACGGCCCGACCCACCAGCCGGTCGAGCAGCTCGCCTCGCTGCGCGCGATCCCCGGCCTCGACGTGATCCGGCCTGCCGACGCCAACGAGGTCACCTGGGCCTGGCGGGTGGCGATGAACCGGACCCACCAGCCGGTGGCGCTGGTGCTGACGCGGCAGAACGTGCCGATCATCGACCGCTCGCGCTACGCCTCCGCCGAGGGCGTCTGCCGCGGGGCCTACGTGCTCGCCGACCCGGATGGCGACCCCGAGGTGCTGCTGCTGGCGACCGGCAGCGAGGTCGCGCTCGCGCTCGAGGCGCACGAGAGGCTGATCGCCGACGGCGTCCGCTCCCGTGTCGTCAGCCTGCCGTGCTGGGAGCTGTTCGAGCGCCAGGAGCAGGCCTACCGGGACGAGGTGCTGCCGCCCGCGATCACCGCCAGGGTCTCCGTCGAGGAGGGGTCTACCCTGGGATGGGACCGGTTCGTCGGAGAAGCTGGGGTGCACATCGGCATGCACACGTTCGGCTCCTCGGCTCCCCTGAAGGACGTACAGACAAAGTTCGGCTTCACTCCCGACAGGGTGGCCGAGGCCGCGAAGGAGGTTCTCAACAGATGAAGCCCACGCAGCAGCTCCACGATCTGGGCCAGAGCCTCTGGCTCGACTACATCACCCGCGAGATCCTCGACGACGGAACGCTCGAGGGCTACATACGCGAGCTCAGCGTCAGCGGCCTCACCTCCAACCCGACGATCTTCGACAAGGCCGTCAGCGGGGGCCACGCCTACGACGAGCAGATCGCTGAGCTGCGCGAGCAGGGCCTGGAGCCCGAGCCGCTGTTCTTCGAGCTCGCGATCAGCGACCTGCGCCGAGCCGCCGACCTCTTCCGCGGTGTCCACGAGCAGAGCGACACCGTCGACGGCTTCGTCTCTCTCGAGGTCTCGCCGAAGCTCGCCTACGACACCGAGGCGACGACCGAGCAGGCCGCAGGGCTCCACGCTCACGGCGAGCGCGACAACATCTTCATCAAGATCCCGGGCACGCCCGCGGGGCTGCCGGCGATCGAGGAGTCGATCTTCGCCGGCGTCCCGATCAACGTCACGCTGCTGTTCGACCGCGACCAGTACGTCGCCGCGGCCGAGGCCTACATGCGCGGGATCGAGCGGCGCATCGAGGCCGGTCTCGACCCCGACGTGCGCTCCGTCGCCTCGATCTTCATGAGCCGCTGGGACGTCGCCGTCGCCGACCAGGTCCCGGCCGATCTCCACAACCGGCTCGGGATCGCGATCGGCAAGCGCGCGTACGCCGCGTACCGCGAGCTGCTCGACTCCGAGCGCATGCAGAAGCTCGAGAGCGAGGGCGCCCGCCCGCAGCGGCTGCTCTGGGCCTCGACCGGGACCAAGGACCCCGAGGCCTCGGACACGCTCTACATCGAGGCCTTCGCCTCGCCGAACACGATCAACACGATGCCGGAGAAGACGCTGCTGGCCTTCGCCGACCACGGCGATGTCGGAGAGCCGCTGCCGCCCGACGGCGATGACGCCGAGGAGGTCCTCGCGCAGTTCGCCGAGGCCGGGATCGACGTCGACGAGCTCGCGGCCCGCCTGCAGAAGGACGGCGCCGAGATCTTCGTCAAGTCCTGGAACGACATGCTCGGCTCGATCTCGCAGGAGGCCGAGAAGCTGGCGAGCTGACCCTCGCTGCGGGCGCCTTGCATCAGGTCCGCCCACGGGTTACCTTGGCACTGCCTTAGTTCTCGGTACCCACGGAAGGGTGGGCCGATTCGCCGCATCCCGCTCATCGCTCTGATCTTCGCCGCCGCGCTGGCCGTGGCGCCGGCAAGCGCCCACGCCC
>DASSYK010000041.1:0-8833 GCA_035703345.1 Solirubrobacterales bacterium | reverse complement strand
CATCCGAGGACGACGCCGTCGGCCGCAGGATGTGGGGGGCACCGCCGTGACAGGACCCGCGCGCCCAGCGACGGGGCGGGTGACCTGCTCGGTGCTCGTTTTCGGGACGTAAGCTGACCTTCGTGGATCCGGGGAGATTCTTCGAGCGTGTGGCGGCTTTCGCCGTGCAGCGGCCGAAGGCCGTGCTCGCGGTGGTCGCCATCGCCTCCTTGGGCGCCGCCGCCGGGGCGCTGACCCTCGAGACCAATGCAGGCACCGAGACCCTGGTCGACGAGGACTCGCGCGAGTTCAAGGCGACCGAGCGGTTCCGGGAGGACTTCGGCGGCGACGCGGCGGTGGTGCTGGTGCGGCAGGACGTCCGCGAGCTGGTCCTGACCAACGATCTCTCGGCGCTGTTCGAGCTGGAGACGTGCCTCGCGGGAGGGACCGATTTCGCGGCGCAGCTCCCGCGGCGCCAGGACAAGCCGCTGCCCGCGGTCTGCGACGAGATCGCCGAGCTGGCGCCGAGCAAGGTCGTCTACGGGCCGGCCACCTTCCTCTACCAGAGCGTTGCCCAGATCCAGCAGATGCTGCAGGGCCAGATCGGCGCCGTGACCCAGGCGGCCCGGCGGGCGGGCCGGCAGGCCGCCGCCCGGGCGCGCCGCGACGGCGCCTCGGAGTCCGAGCAGCAGCAGGTGGCGGAGGCGGCCGCGCAGCAGGTGCTCGGCCAGTTCCAGGGCCAGCTCCTGCAGCTCGCGCTCGAGTACGACATCACCAAGCCCCCTCAGCTCGACGACCCGGAGTTCATCAGCCGCGTCGTCTTCGACCCCACAAAGCCGGCCGGGACTCCCAAGGAGCGCTTCGCCTACCTCTTCCCCAATCCCGAGGCCGCGCTCGTCACGGTCCGGATGCGGCCGGATCTGAGCGACTCCGAGCGGGCCGAGGCGATCGAGCTCTTCAAGCGGGCTGCGGACGACGAGCGGTTCGGCCTGAGCCAGGGCGACTACGTGGTCAGTGGGGTGCCGGCCGTGTCCGCCGGCGTCGCGGACGCGCTGCGCTCGGAGCTGTTCCTGCTCCTGGCCGTCGCCGTGGTGGTCATGGCGATCACCCTGGCGCTCGTATTCGGACCCCCTCTGCGCCTGTTGCCGCTGGTGCTGGCGCTCGCCGCGGCGGCGCTGACCTTCGGGCTGCTCGCGCTGTTCGGAGGCTCGCTGACGATGGCGTCGATCGCCGTGCTCCCCGTGCTGATCGGGTTGGCGGTGGACTACGCGATCCAGTTCCAGGCGCGTTTCAACGAGGCGCGAGCCGAGGGGATGGCGCCGGCGCGCGCCGCCACGGCAGCGGCCGGCAGCGGCGGGCCGGTGATCGGGGCGGCCTGCGTCGCCACGGCAGCGGGCTTCGCCGCTCTCGTTCTCTCGCCGATCCCGATGGTCCGGTCGTTCGGGCTCCTGCTGGTGGCGGGCATCGCCCTGGCCTTCGCGCTCGCCGCCTCCGCGGGGTTCGCCGCGGTCGTGATGGCGGCATGGCGCCGGCCCGACCGCGCGCCCGGCGCCGCGCCGTCCAGGGGCGGCCCGGCCCGCGGGCGCGCGCGCGCCGGCCGCCGCCTGCGGGTGGCCGCCACCCGCTCCCTGGCGGTCGCGATCGGAAGCCCCGGCAGGGTCCTCGGGGCTGCGCTCGTGCTGGCGGTCTGCGGCTGGATCGCGGGGACGCGCACCGAGGTCGTCTCGGACATCCGCGATCTCGCGCCGAGCAGCCTGCCCGCGCTCCAGGACGTCGACGTGCTCCAGGAGGAGACCGGCGTCTCGGGGGAGGTGAACGCGGTCGTGCGCTCCGAGGACCTGACGGATCCCGAGGTGATCGCGTGGATGAGCGACTTCCAGGCGCGCGTGCTCGAGCGCGGCGGCTTCGCCGGCGAGGCGCCCAGCTGCGAGGCGGCGGACATCTGCCCGGCGGTCGCCCTGACCGACCTCTTCTCGGCCGCCGGCGGGTCGCAGACCCGCGAGCAGGCCCAGGCGCTGATCGAGGCGATCCCGCCCTACTTCTCCCAGGCCGTGGTGACCCGCGACCCGCTCACCGGTGCGGTCGGGGAGACGGCCAACATCGCGTTCGGGATCAGGGTGCAGCCGCTGGACGACCAGCAGCGGCTGATCGAGGGAGTCCGCGACGAGATCGACGCGCAGGGAGGCCCGCCCGAGGGCACGGAGGTCGACCTGGCCGGGCTGCCGGTGATCGCCGCGGAGGCGAACGCCGATCTCGACCGCAGCCGGTACTGGCTGCCGCTCGCCGGGATCGCCCTGGTTGCGCTGGCCCTGCTGGCCCTCTATCGCTCGCCCCGCCGGGCGCTGGTGCCACTGGTCCCGGTGGTTCTGGCGACGGGTTGGTCCGCCCTGCTGATCGCGGCGATGGGCGTCTCGCTCAACCCGATGTCGGCGACCCTCGGCGCGCTCGTGATCGCGATCGCGACGGAGTTCAGCGTGTTGCTCTCGGCCCGCTACGAGCGGGAGCGGAACGCGGGCAACTCCGTCGGCGAGGCCCTGCGCGTGACCTATGAGCGGACCGGCGCGGCGGTGCTCGCCTCGGGCGTCACCGCGACCGCCGGCTTCGCCGCCCTGGCCGCGACCGACATCCGCATGCTGCGCGACTTCGGCCTGGTCACCGTGGCGGATCTCGTGGTCGCGCTGGTCGGGGTGCTGCTCGTGCTGCCGGCCGCTCTGGTCTGGGCCGAGGAGGGCTTCAGGCTGAGCTTCGGCGGCGTGCGGGGAGAAGACCCGGAGGGCGGAGCCCCGCGCCGGCGGCCACCTCGCGTGCGCGGCCCGGTGGGGCCGGGCGCGACCTGATGTCCGGCGGGCCGCAGTCGGGAGGAGACGGCTCGGAGAGGCGCCCGGGACCGCGCCGGCCCTCGACCTCCTCCATCGCGGTCGGGCTCGTCTTCATCGCGATCGTCGTCGTTGCCGCGGTCAACGCAGTGCGGACCGAGGACAGCGGCGTCCTCGGGGCGGACAGCGACGGCGACCTGCCGCTGGCCGAGTTCGCAGTGCCCGACGCGCGCTCCGACCTCGAGGGCGACGCCAACATCGCCCAGGACGACTGCGAGGTCTCGGAGATCCCCTGCCCCGAGGAGGACCGTCGCACCCCGGCCTGCGAGATCGAGGTCGACGGCGCGATCCGCGTCTGCGACCTGCTCGACCGCCCGCTGGTGCTGTCCTTCTGGTTCACCCGCGGTGGCGAGTGCGAGTCCCAGCAGGACGCCTTCGAGAGCGCGTACCGGCGCTACAAGCACCAGGTGCGCTTCCTGGGGATCAACGTCCGCGACGAGCGCGAGGAGGTCGAGCGGCTGATCGGCGAGCGCGGCTGGACCCACCCGATCGGCCTCGACCCCGATGGCGCGCTCTCCAACCTCTATCGCGTCGGCGGCTGCCCGACCTTCGTCTACGCCTACCCGGGGGGGATCACCGAAGGAACGTCGGTCGGCGAGCTTGACGCGGCCGAGCTCGGCGAGCGGATCGAGGAGCTGATCGAGCGCTCGCGCGAGCGGGAGGCGAGGCTGCGCTGATGGTGCCGGGCGGCCTCGGCGACCCGCGTGACGCGGCGCCCGAGCCCGGGTGGATCGCGCCGGAGCTGGCCGAGGAGTTCCCCGGGCTGGGGTTGAGCGCCACCACCGTCGAGGCGGCCCCCGGCCGCAGCCCGGCGGCGCTCAAGGGGCGCCTGCGCGAGCTCAGCGACCGCTTCCGCGGCGCGCAGGCGATCAACCTGCGCCAGCAGCCGATCCCGTGGGCATACCGCGTCTTCTTCCGGCACATCGGCCTCGACCCCGACACGACCCGCACCCCGGTCGAGCAGCTCGCCCTCGACCGCATGCACGACGGCCGCTTCAAGAGCCGCGGGCGTCCGGCCGACGCCCTCACCGTGGCGATGGCGGAGACCGGGGTCGCGGTCCAGGCGTTCGACGCCGACCGCCTCAGCGGGCGCCTCGGCCTGCGCCTCTCGGCCGACGGCGAGCCGTTCGAGGGCAGGGTCTCGCCGCTTCCGCCCGGCACGATCGTGATCGCGGACGAGGACCGCGCCCTCGCCGTCCTCTTCGGCGCGGTGGCGGCGTCCACGCAGCCCTCGCGGGACACGGGCCGCATCGCGCTGGCCGCGATCCGCGTCGATGGCGTTCCCGACATGTCGCTGGAGGAGGCGCTCTGGCTCGCCGCCAGCGCCCTGCTGGCGTAGCCGTCGCCGCCGAAGCCGCGGAGCTGGCGGCCGGGGGTATGATCGGTCGCGACTAGGAGGAGGGGCTGATGCCTGAGCTGCTCGAGAGAACTCAGCACACCGAAGTCGCCGCGAGGGAGGAGGGCGCGATCGTCCCGCCGTTTCCGCCCTCCGGGATCGGCACCGTCCTTTACGAGCACGACGAGCGCTCCTCGCGCGACCAGCTGCGCCGCCAGATCGCCGCCCTCGAGGCCGAGCTGGGGCGTCTGTTCGCCTCGGCCTTCCCCCGCAAGGGGATCGAGTTCCGGGTTGCGGCCCCGGGCGGAGGTCCCCGCATCCTCTCGGTCGACGAGCTCGAGCGGGTGCGGGACGGGCTGATCGGCCGCCTCGCCGGCGCTCGCGCGGCCCTCGGCGAGCACACGCGCTCGGAGGAGGCCAAGCGCGGGCTGATCGAAATGATGAGCGCGGAGCCCGAGGCCTACAAGTGGGTGCGGGTCTCCAACGAGGACATCGGCGAGCCGGGCTGCCGGCACTGGCACTCCCGCCCGCAGTGGGGAGTGCTGGGGATGCTGCTGGGCTGGTGGCGAGTCAAGGTCTCCTCCGGTTGCCCCTCAGCCGGGGGGCCCGCCGCCGGCGGGTCCCGCACCAAGATCTGAGTTGAGTGGCGAAGAAGCGCAAGCGACGGCGCCGAACTCCCGTCTCCCGGCAGGCCCGCCAGGGGCCCTCGGTCAGGCCCACCGCGGCCGAGGCTGAGGACGCGCCCAGAGCGCAGCCCGCGCGCGGGCGTGGCGCGAAGGGGCCGCCTCCGCCTCCCTGGGGATCCTTCCCGCTGTCCGAGCTCGTCATCTTCGTCGCGATCGTCCTGCTGCTCGGCGGGTTCTTCACCGGCCCGCCGCAGGGTGCGGTCATGCTCGGCGCCGGCCTCGTGCTGGGATCGCTCGCCGGGCTCGAGCTGGCAGTGCGCGAGCACTTCGCCGGCTACCGCTCGCACACCATCCTGCTCGCCGGACTTGCGGGGGTGGCCACGCTCGCGGCCCTCGTCACCCTGACGGGGCTGCACCCGGCCGCCTGCGTCGCCGCCGGCGCCGCGGTGTTCGGCGTCCTCGTCTGGGTGCTGGCGAACGCCTTCCGCGACCGATCCGGAGGCTCGTACTTCCGCTTCGGCGGCGGCTGAAAGCCCCGGAACGGCGCCGGGAGGCCTGTCGGCCTCCCGGATCACCCCCTGCGTGTCTCGGACGCTCAGCAGGTGGCCTTCGCCTCGAGCGCGGCGGCGAGGATGCCGCGCTGGCGCTCGGTCAGCGTGCCGAGGCGCTTGGTCTCGGTGAGGCCGGCCTGGACGATCAGCTTGCGCGAGCGGGCCTTGCCCCAGCGGCGCTGGCTCGAGAGCAACTCCGCCAGGGTCATGCTCTCGGCCTCCCATGGGCACTCGCGGACGATCTCGACGACGTCGCGCTGGCTGGCGCCGATGTCGCGCTTGAGGGCGGCGCGGGCGAGGCGGACCTTGTTGGCCCGGGCGAGCGCCTGCATGTGCTGAGGCTCGATCCGCCTCGTGGGGGCGACCGGGCGGACTGGCTCCAGCGCAGGGATGGGCTCCAGCGCAGGGATGGGCTCCAGCGCAGGCGCAATCGTTGTGGCAGCGGACATCGACATCGAACTTCCTCCCGAATAGCGGTTGGCAGCTTGGTTTGTTGGCGGCGGCGCCCCCTGTGCGGCTCTCGTCGCGAGCCGGGGGATTGGACGGCCCTTCTCTCTTCTCCTCCTCCGTCCGCTCCCTGCCCCGGAAGCGCGGCGTGGCGGGGAAACTAACCGGCCCGGCCCGGCCGATTCAACCCCACAAAATTCACGGTTTTCGCTAAGAGCAGCCTTTTCGTTTCGGAGCCGAACTCTTGTCCGTTTTCGGACTCAGGTCCGGGGGAGGTCCGGGAACCGCTCCGTGACCTCGGCGAAGATCTCGAGCGCCCGATCGAGGTGGTCGCGCTCGTGGGTCGCCATCAGGCTGGTGCGCAGCAGCGCTCCGCCCGGCGGTACGGCCGGGTGGATGGCGACGTTGGTGTAGACGCCCGCGTCGAACAGCGCCTTCCAGAGCAGGACGGCCTGCCAGTCCTCGCCGACCACCACCGGGACGACCGGGGTGGTCGCCTCGGTGCCGTCGGGCAGGGTTCCGGGCTCGATCACCCGGAGACCGAGATCGCGGAAGCCCTTGCGCAGGTAGGCGGCGTTGTCCAGGAGGCGCTCGAACAGCGCCGGGCCCTCCGCGCGGATGATCCGCAGGGAGCCGAGCGCCGCCCCGACGGCCGCGGGGACGGCGGAGGCGCTGAAGATGAAGGCGCGCGAGGAGATCCGCATGTACTCGATCACCTCGGCGGAGCCCGCGACGAAGCCCCCGCAGGAGGCGAGGCTCTTGGAGAACGTGCCCATCCGCAGGTCGACCTCGTCCTCGAGCCCGAAGAGCTCACAGGCGCCGGCACCGCGCGCGCCGAGCACGCCGACACCGTGGGCCTCGTCGACCATCAGCCGTGCGCCGAAGCGCTTGGCCAGCTCGACGATCGGCGGCAGGTCGCAGACGTCGCCCTCCATCGAGAAGACACCGTCGACCACGACGAGGGCCCCGCTCTCGTCGCCCTGGGCGCGCTCCAGCATCGATTCGAGCTTGTCCATGCGGTTATGGCGAAAGGGGCGCAGCCGCGCGCCGGAGAGCTTGCTGCCGTCGAGGATCGAGGCGTGGTCGGCGGAGTCGCAGATGACCGTGTCGCCGGGCGCCAGGATCGAGCTGATCGCGCCCAGGTTCGACTGATAGCCCGTCGTGAAGACGATCGCGTCCTCGGTCCGCATCCATTCGGCGAGCTCGCGCTCGAGCTCCAGGTGCAGGGGGGTGGTGCCGTTCAGCAGGCGGGAGCCGGTGACTCCGGTGCCGTAGGCCTCGAGGGCGTCACGCGCGGCCTGCTTCACCCGCTCGTCCGTGGTCAGTCCGAGGTAGTTGTTGGACCCGAGCATGATCGTCTCGCGTCCCTCCATCTCGACCACCGGCCCGGCCTGGGACTCGAGGATCCGGAAGTAGGGCAGCAGGTCGCCCTGCTTGGCGGCCTCGAGCTGCTCGGCGCGCTCGTGGTCGCGGACCTTCGCGAAGACGTCGACGGGGGTCCGGGTCGAGTCGGGCACGGCGGAAAGGATCGCACGTCCGCGCCGCGGGACGGGCGCCGGGTGTAGCGTGCCGCGCGTGTCCGGCTCTCTCGAAGTGAGGCCCGTCAGCGGCCGCCGCGAGCTGACGGCCTTCATCAAGGTCCCGTTCGGCCTCCACCGTGGCACTCCCTGGGTGGCGCCGCTGATCTTCGAGCGGCGGCAGTTCCTCGACCGCTCCAAGAACCCCTACTTCGATCACGCCGACGCCGAGTACTTCGTCGCCTGGCGCGATGGCCGCCCGGTCGGGCGGATCACGGCCCAGATCGACCGCCGCTGGGACGAGTACCAGGGCGGCAATGACGGCCAGTTCGGGTTCATCGAGGGCGAGGACGACCCGGACGTCTTCGACGCGCTGCTCGGCGCGGCCGAGGACTGGGTGCGCGAGCGCGGCCGCGACCGCCTGATCGGGCCGATGGACTTCACCACCAACGACGAGTGCGGGCTGCTGATCGAGGGGTATGACCGCCCGCCGATGATCCTCGAGCCCTGGCACCCCCCCTACTACCGCAAGCGGATCGAGTCGAGGGGCTACGGCAAGAAGATGGACCTGCTCATGTGGTACCTGCGGATGGGCGACCTCAAGGAAGGGCTCCGCTTCCATCCCGCGATCCACGAGGTCGCCGAGAAGGTCGAGTCCGAGCACGGCGTCACGGTGCGCAACATGCGCCGCCGCGACCTCGAGGCCGAGATCGCGCGGTTCATGGAGGTCTACAACGCAGCCTGGGAGAGGAACTGGGGCTTCGTCCCGATCACCGAGGAGGAGGTGTCCTTCCAGGCCAGGAACCTCAAGCCGATCCTCGACGAGCGCTGGGCCTTCATCGCCGAGCGCGACGGCGAGGTCCTGGGCGCCGCCCTGACCCTGCCCGACATCAACCAGGTCCTGGCCAAGATGAACGGGCGCTTGCTCCCCTTCGGCTGGCTGCGCTTCCTGCTGGGCAAGCGCAAGATCGACGAGGTGCGAGTCTTCGCCCTCGGCGTCAAGCCCGAGCACCAGCACCTCGGGATCGCCGCGAACTTCTACATCAAGCACCTCGACGCCACCGACCCCGACGGGGTCATGGCCGGCGAGCAGGGCTGGATCCTCGAGACCAACGAGCCGATGAATCGCGCCATGGAGGGCATGGGCGGCAAGGTCGTCAAGAAGTACCGGTTGTTCGAGAAGGCGCTGTAGGGACGAGAACCGGCAGCGAGGGAGGTATCGCCCGGCCGCGGCGGCGATGATTCCGCGGTTGGCGAGTAATGCACCGACGTGGGTGCATAACTCGCCAGTTGTCGAGATGCCCGGTCCACCCCCTCCTCGTGGCCGGTGTTCGTCGGGCTACGGGCGCCCGAGCGGCCCGATCCACTCCGCCCGTCCTTGGGGTCTTCCCCGGCGTCTAGGATGCGGCTCGGTGACCGGTACGCAGACCTCCAGCGCCGAGCTCGTCGAGGCGGAAGCGGTGCGGCCGCTGCCCGTCCGGCGCGCTCCAGGGACCATCGG
>DASSYK010000154.1:0-9953 GCA_035703345.1 Solirubrobacterales bacterium | reverse complement strand
AAGTCGACGCTGGTGAACGCCATCGTCGGCGCGCGCGTGGCGATCGTCTCCGAGCGGCCGCAGACGACGCGCCGCGCGATCCGCGGGGTCGCCACCGACACCGCGGCCGGCTGGCAGCTCATCCTCACCGACCTGCCCGGCGTGCAGCGCCCCCGCGACGTCCTGACCGAGCGGATGCAGCACCGGGTCGAGCGCGAGCTCGAGGACTCCGACGTCGTCCTCTTCGTCGTCAACGGCGAGGAGGGGATCGGCCCCGGGGACCGCTTCATCAACAAGGCGCTCCTCTCGGCCAACGCGACCACGCCGGTGCTGTGCGCCGTCAACAAGGTCGACCGGCTGAACAACGCCGAGGTCGCCGCGGTGCTCTCCGACGCAGCGAAGCTGGACGGCGTCGACGAGATCTTTCCCGTGAGCGCGAAGCGCGGCGAGGGCCTCGAGCCGCTGATCGCCCGTCTCGCCGAGCTCGTCCCCGAGAGCCCGTTCCTCTATGCGCCCGAGCAGCACTCGGACCAGCCCAGCGAGGTCCTGCTGGCCGAGCTGATCCGCGAGCAGGTGCTGCGCCGCACGCGCGAGGAGCTGCCGCACGCGGTGGAGGTCGAGGTCACCGAGATCGAGGCCCGAGACGATGAGCTGACCGACGTCAAGGCCCAGGTCTGGGCCGAGACCGAGTCGCAGAAGGGCATCCTGATCGGGAAGGGCGGCGCCAAGATCAAGGAGATCGGCTCCGCCGCGCGAGCGGAGCTGGAGCGCGAGCTCGGCGGCAAGGTCTTCCTCGACCTCAAAGTCCGCGTGCGCGGCAAGTGGCGCCGCGACGAGGGCCTGCTGGACCGCATCGGGATCGAGTAGCCGCTTGCCGCTGAACCCGCGCCTTCAGGCGCGCCAGCAGGCGATTCGTACACTTGCCTGATGTTCGGTGTCGCCGACAGGAACGCGGAGAAGATCCGTTTCGACGAGCGCGGGCTGGTGCCGTGCGTGATGCAGGACGCCCGCAGCGGCGAGGTGCTGACCCTCGCGTACATGAACGAGGAGGCCCTGCGGCTGACCCTCGAGACGCGGGAGATGCACCTCTACAGCCGCAGCCGCGCCGAGATCTGGCACAAGGGCGCCACCTCGGGGAACATCCAGCGCGTCAAGCAGCTGCGCTACGACTGCGACGGCGACGCGATCGTCGCCCTGGTCGAGCCGGCCGGTCCGGCCTGCCACACCGGCGAGCGCTCCTGCTTCTACCGCGACCTCGAGGGCAGCGCCGATCCGGGTATCGACGCGCGGGGCGTCGAGGGCGAGCCTGCCCCCGTGCCGTTCGAGGCGCTGCCGGCGCTCGAGCGGACCATGGTCGAGCGCGGGCGGGAGCGCCCGGCCGGCAGCTACACGGTCCTGCTGCTCGGCGATCCCAAGTTCGCGGCCGCCAAGGTCAAGGAGGAGTCGGGCGAGGTGATCAAGGCCGTCCGCTCCGAGTCCGAGGAACGCGTCGCAGAGGAGGGCGCCGACGTCATCTACCACCTGGCCGCGCTGATGGCCACGCGCGGCGTCTCGATGGCCGAGGTGCTGGCGATCCTCAACGCGAGGCGCAAGTGAGCCCGGCCGGCACCGCGACCGCCCCGGTGCCGGGGCTCGACCCCGACCTCGATCGCGCCCGCGAGCTGGCGGCCGAGGCCAACGTGGTCCCGGTCCGCTACACGTTCATCGACGACGTCGAGACTCCGGTCAGCGCCTTCCTGAAGCTGCGCGGGGACGGGCCCTCGTTCCTGCTCGAGTCCGCCGAGCAGGGCCGCCTCGGCCGCTGGTCGTTCCTGGGCTTCCGCCCGCGGGCGATCCTGCGCTGGAGCGACGGCGTCCTCAGCGAGTGGGACGACGGCGCCGGGCACGACGCGGCGCCCGACCGCACGAGCGAGGTCGCCGACCCCTACGGCGCCGTCGCCGACTACCTCGCCCGCTACGAGATCGCCGAGCCCGAGCGGCTCCCGCCGTTCGCCGGCGGGGCAGTCGGCTTCTTCGGCTACGACCTCGTGCGCACCGTCGAGACCAAGCTCGGCCCGCCCAACCCGGATCCCGTCGGCCTGCCCGACATGGCCCTGATGATCAGCGACGTCCTCGTCGCCTTCGACCACCAGCGCCACGAGGTCACCGTGATCGTCAACGCCTTCGTCGAGGACGGCGGCATCGAGGCGGCCTATGAAAAGGCGGCGGAGACGATCGCCTGGATCAGGGGCCGCCTCAAGGAGCCGGTGCCTCCGGCGGAACCGCGACACCCCGGGCCGGAGGTGGAGTTCGTGAGCAACATGTCCCGCGAGACCTTCGAGGCGACCGTTGCCCGCATCGTCGAGTACGTTCACGCCGGCGATGCCTTCCAGGTCGTCCCCTCGCAGCGGTTCAGCGCCGAGGTCCCCGTCGAGGCGTTCTCGATCTACCGCGGGCTGCGCGTGGTCAACCCGTCGCCCTACATGTACTTCCTCGACTTCGGCGACTTCGAGATCGCGGGCGCCTCGCCCGAGCCGCTCGTGAAGGTCACCGGCGACCGCGTCGAGACCCGCCCGATCGCCGGCACGTACCCGCGCTCCGGCGAGGACGAAGAGGACCGCCGCCGGGCCGAGCGCCTGCTGAACGACCCGAAGGAGCGCGCCGAGCACGTGATGCTCGTCGACCTCGGCCGCAACGACCTCGGCCGCGTCAGCGAGTACGGGACGGTCAAGGTCGACGAGCTGATGGTCGTCGAGACCTACTCGCACGTCCTCCATATCGTCAGCCACGTCTCGGGCAAGCTCCGCGAGGGCCTCGGCCCGATGGACGTCCTCCGCTCGACCCTGCCGGCCGGCACCCTCTCGGGTGCGCCGAAGGTCCGGGCGATGGAGATCATCGACGAGCTCGAGCCGCACAAGCGCGGCTCCTACGGCGGCGCCGTCGGCTACCTCTCGTACACGGGCGACCTCGACACCGCGATCCACATCCGCACGGTCGTCGTCAAGGACGGCAAGGCCTACGTGCAGGCGGGCGGCGGCACCGTCGCCGATGCGAAGCCGGCCTACGAATACAACGAGTCCGTCAACAAGGCCAAGGCGGTCTTCCGCGCGATCGAGCTGGCCGCCGAGCAGCCGGAGTGGCCGTGAGCGACAACGGGACGGGCGGGATCAAGGTCCTCGTCATCGACAACTACGACTCCTTCACCTACAACCTCGTCCAGTACCTGGGCGAGCTCGGGGCCGAGGTCGAGGTGGTGCGGAACGACGTCGAGACCGTGGAGGAGCTGCTGGCGCGGCATCCCGACCGGGTCGTCGTCTCACCGGGGCCGTGCACGCCCGCCGAGGCCGGGGTCTCGATCGAGGCGATCCGGCGGTTCGCGGAGGAGGGGACGCCGGTGCTCGGGGTCTGCCTCGGGCACCAGTCGCTGGTCGAGGCCTTCGGCGGCAAGGTCATCGTCGGCGAGCCGATACACGGCAAGAGCGCGGACGTCGAGCACGACGGCAGGACGATCTTCGAGGGGTTGCCCAGCCCGATGGTCGCCGGGCGCTACCACTCGCTGATCGCGGACGCGGACCTGCCCGAGGAGCTGGAGGTCAGCTCCACCTACGGGGACGTGGTGATGGGGGTCCGGCACCACGAGCTGCCCGCCGAGGGCGTGCAGTTCCATCCCGAGTCCGTGCTGACGCCGCAGGGCAAGCACCTGCTGGACAACTTCCTGCGCGGCTGATGCCGAACGACATCCTCACCCGGGCGATCGACGAGCTGTGCGAGGGCGCCCATCTGACAGCCGACCACACCTCGGCGGCCCTCGCCGAGATCATGGAGGGGCGAGCCGGCGAGGTCCAGATCGCGGCCTTCCTGGTCGCGCTGCGCGCGAAGGGCGAGACCGTCGCCGAGCTGGCGGGGCTCGCGCGGACGATGCGCGGGCTCGCGGCGCCGGTCGAGGTCTCCCGCGAGGGCCTGGTCGACACGGCGGGCACGGGCGGCGGGCCGACCACTTTCAACATCTCGACCGCAGCCGCGCTGATCGCCGCCGGGGCGGGCTGCCGGGTCGCCAAGCACGGGAACCGCTCGGCGACGAGCAAGTCCGGTTCGGCCGACGTCCTCGAGGCGCTGGGGGTCGACATCGACCTCACGCCCGAGCAGGTGGGGCGCTGCATCGACGGCGTCGGCTTCGGCTTCATGTTCGCGCCCAGGCACCACGCCGCCACCAAGCACGTGGTGCCGGTGCGCAAGGAGCTCGCGATCCGCACGATCTTCAACATGCTCGGCCCGCTGACGAACCCGGCGGGGGCGAAGCGGCAGCTCCTCGGCGTCTCCGACCGGGGCTTCCAGGAGACGATCGCGGAGGCGCTGGTCAGCCTCGGCTGCGAGCACGCGCTGGTGGTCTCGGCGGACGACGGGCTCGACGAGATCAGCATCGCCTCGCCGACCCGCGTGGTCGAGGTCCGCAACGGCGGCACGGAGGAATGGTTCGTGAAGCCGGAGGACTTCGGCTTCGAACAGGCCCCGCTGGAGACGGTCGCCGGGGGCACTCCCGAGGAGAACGCGGCCGTGATCCGCGGCGTGCTCGCCGAGAAGCAGGGACCCGCGCGGGACGTGTGCCTGCTGAACGCGGGCGCCACGATCTTCGTCGCGGGCAAGACCGACGACCTCGCGGCGGGGATCGAGCGCGCGCGCGAGGCCGTGGACTCGGGCGAGGCCGCGCGGGTCCTCGAGCGCCTCGTCGGGATGAGCCGCGAACTCGGCGGCTCGGCCAGCTAAGGTCGTCAGATCGGATGGGGATGATCGAACAGCTCGTCGACGCCGCGCGCGATCGCGCGCGGCGCCGCGCCCGGATGAAGCCGCTCGCCGACCTCGAGTCGCAGCTCGGCTCCAGGCCCGAACAGCGTCCCTTCCGCGAGGCCCTTGCCCGTCCGGGGCTCTCCCTGATCGCCGAGTTCAAGCGCCGCTCGCCCAGCGCCGGTGAGATCCGCCCGGGGGCGACGGTCGCGGAGATCGTCTCCGGCTACGAGCAGGGAGGCGCAGCGGCCCTCTCGGTCCTCACCGACGAGCCCCACTTCGGCGGCTCCTACGACGACCTGCGCGCCGCCCGCGGGGCCTGCGAGCTGCCGATCCTCCAGAAGGACTTCGTCGTCGACCCGTACCAGCTCTACGAGGCCGCGGTGTACGGTGCGGACGCCATCCTGCTGATCGTCGCCGCGCTCTCGGATGAGGACCTCGCCGCGCTCCAGGACACGGCGCTCGGCCTCGACCTCGACGTGCTCGTCGAGGTGCACGACGAGGAGGAGCTGGAGCGTGCCCTGGCCGTCGACGCCGACGTGATCGGGGTCAACAACCGCAACCTCGACGACTTCAGGGTGGACGTGGCCACGACCCTGGAGCTGATCACCGACGTGCCGGCCGGCAAGACCGTCGTCTCGGAGAGCGGCATCTCGGAGCGCCCGACGCTCGAGGAGCTCGAGGAGCGCGGGGTGGACGCGGTCCTGATCGGGGAGGCCCTGATGCGCTCGCCCGATCCGGAGGCGAAGGTCCGCGAGCTCACGGCCGACGAAGAGGCCACCCGCGAGCACTTCCTCTAGGCGGGCCGGAAGTCTTAGCGGCGTTTTAGCCGCTGTTACGGGCGGGTTCAGGTCGGGCGCCGACACTGCCCGCCCATGGGTCGCGCAAGGACTCTTCTCTCCTCTCATTTCGGGTCTGCCCTCGTCGGCGGCCTGGTCGTCGCGGTGATCGGCTTGGTTGCGATCGACGCCGGCTGGGTCGGCGACGAGGACGATCCGGGCTCGGGCTCCACTTCACTTGCCTCGGCTCCGCTCACCGAGCCCGCGTCCGAGGGAGGCGACAAGGGACTGACCGTCGGCGAGATCTACCAGCGCGACTCCAAGGGAGTCGCGTTCATCCAGGCCGGAACCTCCAACGGAGCCGCCACGGGCTCGGGGTTCGTGATCGACGACGAAGGCCACATCCTCACGAACGCCCACGTCGTCGAGGGAGCCGACAAGATCCAGGTCGAGATCGGCGATGACGGCGAGCCGCGCGACGCCCAGCTCGTCGGCATGGATCCCTCCTCCGACGTGGCGCTCCTCGACGTCGAGGAGAACGACGACCTGACGCCGCTCGAGCTCGGCGACTCCTCAGGGGTGCAGGTGGGAGACCCGGTCGTCGCGATCGGCAATCCCTTCGGCCTCGACCGCACCGTGACCAGCGGCATCGTCTCGGCCAAGCAGCGCCAGATCCAGGCGCCCAACGGCTTCTCCATCAGCGACGTGATCCAGACCGACGCGGCGGTCAATCCCGGCAACTCCGGCGGCCCGCTGCTCGACGCCGGCGGGCGCGTGATCGGGATCAACTCGCAGATCGCCACCGACAGCGGCGGCAACGACGGCGTCGCCTTCGCGGTCCCGATCGCCACGGCCAAGGAGGTCGCCGACCAGCTTCTCGCAGACGGCTCCGTCGAGCGCGCCTACCTCGGGATCAGCGGCGGGGACATCAGCGCCACCGTCGCGCAGTCACTCGACCTCTCGGTCGACCACGGCGTGATCGTGGAGCAGGCCTACGACGGCGGCCCCGCCGACGACGCCGGTCTCCGGGGCGCCACCGAGCAGGCCACGGTCCAGGGCCAGACGGTCCCGGCCGGCGGCGACATCATCATCGCGATCGACGGCAAGGAGATCGCGGGGATGGAGGACGTGATCAGCACCGTCAACGCGGCCAAGCCGGGCGACGAGCTCACCCTGACGGTGATCCGTGACGGCGAGCAGCAGGACCTGAAGGTGACGCTCGGCGAGCGGCCCGCTCAGATCGAGGACGCCTCGGCGCCGAGCCTCCCGTAGCTCTCGCGCAGAGACGGGCGGCGGGCGGGCTTCGCGAACAGCATCTGCACGTCGCGGATGCGGCGCTCGCGGAAGCCGCCCTCGCTGAGCGCAAGCCACAGGGTCCACAGGCGCCGAAACGGCTCGTCGTAGCCGAGCTCGCCGGCGAGATCCGAGTTGGCGATGAAGCGTTCCCGCCACATTCTCAGCGTCTCGGAGTAGTGCGGGCTTATGTCCTCCATCCAGACCGCGCTCATGTCGGTCCGATGTGCGAGGCAGCGCTGGATCACCTCGACCGACGGCAGGCAGCCGCCGGGGAAGATCAAGGTGTTCGTGAAGCTGCGCGCCGCCTTTTCCACCTCATAGGCGCGGTCGTCAATGACGATCGCCTGGAGGAACATCAGGCCGTCGGGCGTGAGCAGCTCCGAGCAGCGGCGGAAGAAGAGGTCGAAGTACTGCCAGCCCACCGCCTCGATCATCTCCAGCGAGACGAGCTTGTCGTAGCGGCCGCTGAGGTCGCGGTAATCCTCGAGCAGGACCGTGACCCGGTCGGACAGGCCCGCGTCCGCGATGCGCCGCACCGCGCCGTCGCGCTGCTCCCGGGAGATCGTGGTCGTGGTGACGCGGCAGCCGCAGCGGGCGGCCGCGTGGGCGGCGAACCCGCCCCAACCGGTGCCGATCTCCAGCAGGTGGTCCTCGGGCCCCAGCTCGAGCGCGTCGCAGACCCGGTCGAGCCTCGTCTCCTGCGCCTCGGCGAGCGTGGCCTCGGGAGTCGCGAAGTATGCGGACGAGTACATCATCGACTCGTCGAGGAAGAGGCCGAAGAGGTCGTTGCCGAGGTCGTAGTGGGCCGAGATGTGGTCGCGGCTGTTCCGCCTGCTGTTGCGGGGGACGCGCCAGATCGTGCGCTGGAGGGGGGCGAGAAGGGGGTGCAAGCGGCGCCGCACGGGATCCAGCCGGAACATGCTGCGGGCGCCGATCCGGGTGAGGCTGACGAGGTCGTCGGCGTCCCAGATCCCGTCGCGGTAGGCGCGACCCAGGCCGGCGCTGCCGCTGAGCATCGCGCGGTAGAAGCCGTCGGAGTTGATGCGGATCTCGGCCCTGAGGCTCGCCCCGGCGTCCCCGAAGGCGACGCGGGTCCCGTCGGGCTCCACCAGCTCGACCCGCTCGTCGCGCAGCCGCGACAGGACGCGGTGGGCGATGCGCCTGCAGGCCCGCTCCATCGGGGTCATGGTCACACTCAACCCTACGCCAGAGTGGGTCCGCCCGATCACCGGCCCGGGCGGCGGTCTGCCACCCTTGAGAGCGTGACCCGGATCAAGATCTGCGGCATGACCAGCCTCGCGGACGCCGAGCAGGCGGCTGACCTCGGCGCCTGGGCGATCGGGCTGATCCACCATCCCGACAGCCCTCGCTTCGTCGAGCCGGCCGTCGCGGAGCGGATCGGGGCGGCGCTGAAGCGCCGTTGCGAGATCGCCGGCGTGTTCGTCAACTCGACGCTCGACGAGGTCGCCGACGCCGCCGAGCGGGAGGGCCTGACCCTGCTCCAGTTCCACGGCGAGGAGGGTCCCTCGTTCTGCACCGAGGCCGCGCGGCGCACCGGCGCCAAGGTGATGAAGGCGATGCGGGTCATCAGCGCTGCTGATGTCCAGGCCGCCGAGGCCTTCCGGACCGACTTCCATCTGTTCGACGCCTACTTCCACGGGATCCACGGCGGAACGGGCGAGAGGTTCGACTGGGACCTGGTTGCGAAGCGGCGCTCGAAGGTGCCTATGGTCCTCGCGGGCGGGCTGACCCCGGAGAACGTCGGCGAGGCGATCGGCCTCGCGCACCCGTACGCGGTCGACGTCGTCACCGGCGTGGAGGCGGAGCCGGGGACCAAGGACCCGGCGAAGGTCGAGGCGTTCTTCAAGGCGGTCTCCGGTGACAGGGAGCCCAGCACGATCGCGTCGCAACCCGGCACCCCCGCAGGCGAAGCCGAGGAGGTGGCCGGCTGATGTCGGAGGAGGTGGCCGGCTGATGTCCGCCGTCGAGACCCGCTTCGGGGCGTACGGCGGCCGGTTCGTGCCCGAGACGCTGATCGGCGCGCTCGACGAGCTCACCGCCGCCTGGGCCGAGGCGCGGGCGGACGAGGGTTTCCAGGCCGAGCTCGCCGTCCTGCTGCGCGACTTCGTCGGGCGCCCGACGCCCCTGTACCTCGCCGAGCGGCTCTCTGAGCGCGCCGGGCGCCGGGTCTACCTGAAGCGCGAGGACCTGGCCCACACCGGCGCCCACAAGATCAACAACGCCGTCGGCCAGGCGCTCCTCGCGAAGCGGATGGGCAAGACGCGGATCATCGCGGAGACGGGGGCAGGCCAGCATGGCGTCGCGACCGCGACCGCCTGCGCGCTGCTCGGCCTCGACTGCGTCGTCTACATGGGCTCCGAGGACATCCGCCGCCAGGCACCCAACGTCGAGCGGATGAAGCTGCTTGGCGCGGACGTCCAGCCGGTCGAGGCGGGCGCGCGGACGCTGAAGGAGGCGGTCAGCGCCGCGATCCGCGACTGGGTCGCGACCGTCGCCGACACGCACTACGTGATCGGCTCCGCGGTCGGGCCGGCGCCCTATCCGGCGCTGGTCCGCGACCTCCAGCGTGTGATCGGCAACGAGGCGCGTGCGCAGGCCCTCGATGCCGAGGGAACCCTCCCCGAGCGCGTGATCGCCTGCGTCGGCGGGGGGTCGAACTCGATCGGCATCTTCTACGCCTTCCTCGAGGACACGGTCGAGCTGATCGGCGTCGAGGCCGCGGGCGAGGGCATCGAGACCGGCCACCACGGCGCCTCGCTCACCGCCGGGTCCACCGGCGTCCTCCACGGCGCGCTCTCGGCGGTGCTCGCCGACGAGGCCGGCCAGATCCTCGAGGCCCACTCGGTTTCCGCCGGTCTCGACTACCCGGGCACCGGACCCGAGCACGCGTACCTCCGCGACAGCGGCCGGGCCCGCTACCTCGCCGTCACGGACGAGCAGGCGCTGCGGGCCTTCCGCGAGCTGGCCCGCCTGGAGGGGATCATCCCCGCGCTCGAGTCGGCCCACGCCGTGGCGCAGGTGCGCAAGCTCGCGCCGACCCTCTCGCGCGATGCGATCGTGCTGCTGAACCTCTCGGGGCGCGGCGACAAGGACGCCCCGCAGGTGCGCGAGATCCTG
>DASSYK010000065.1:0-6194 GCA_035703345.1 Solirubrobacterales bacterium | reverse complement strand
TCGAAGAGCGAGAGCAAGTCGGAGTCGAAGGGAGAGTCGAAGAGCTCCGGCGACTCGAAACCGGCAACGAAGACGAACTCAGGCTCGGACTGAGCCCCCGCCGCCGGCGCCCCGGCGTTTCTTGGACGCTTTCACGGCCTATAGCCCGCTTATCGTCCAAGAAACATCGGCAGCGGCCCGCGATCCTCTCGGTGCCGGTTTGCGCGGCCGGCGGGCTCAGCCCGGGCTGCAGGCCGGCTCTTTGTCCGGGTCGCCGCCGGTCAGCTCCTCGACCGCGCGGCGGCACTCCCCCTGGCTGATGAAGATGCTGCCGCCCGGGCCGGCGCTGGCGTTCTTCTCGCCGAGGACGTTGGTGTCGCCGCTGCCGCCGAACATCGCCGCGATTGCGACTTGCGGGAGCGTGAGGCCACCCATGTCGCTGATGAAGGCCTTGGGAGCGTTCCAGCCGATCCAGGGGCCCTTGACGAAGTTGTAGGGCAGCCTCAGCGGGTCGGTGAGCCGCCCCTTGATCCCGTTGAGGAGCACCTGCTGGCGCGCGGCGCGGTCGAGGTCGCTCTCGGAGGGATCGCAGTTGTTCTTGCGGATCCGCGCCAGCGCGAGGGCCTTGTCGCCCTGGAGCGTGTGTTCGCCGGGCGGCAGCTTGATCGAGACGCCGCCCTGGGACTTGCCGCCGTCGACGTCGCCGCAGACCTTCTTCTCAATGTCGACGGAAACACCTCCGAGCGTGTTGATGAAGTCCGCGAACCCGTCGAAATCGATGATCACGATGTGGTTGATGTCGATCCCGAGGAAGTCCTCCACGGTGCGGATCGTCGAGGCGGGGTTGCCGTCCGCGCTGTTGGTGTTGCAGGCGAGTGAGGCGTTGATCTTCTGGGAGCCGCAGTTGGGAATGGCGGCGTAGGTGTCGCGCGGGATCGAGAGCTTGCGGAACGAGGTCAGCGAGGCGTGCAGGACCATGATCGTGTCGGCGCGGGGCGGCCCCTGACCCTCGGAGCCGCTCGCGTTCCCCTGCCGGTCGCCGCGGCGGTCACCGCCGAGGATCAGGATGTTCTGACCCATGAGCAGGTCGGGCCCGCCGGCGAGAGCCTCCTTGGCGTCGTCGTCGAGCTTGCCCTTCTGGATCTGGGCCGAGATCGCGAAGGCGACGAAGCTCAGCAGGATCCAGCCGAGGATCGCGACCAGCACCCAGCGCAGCCAGTGGCGCCGCCCGTCCCCGCCCGAGATCCGGTCGCGCAGGCTGGAGCCGCGGCCGCCGCCGGCCCCGCGCTCGCGGCGCAGCGCCGCGAGGTCGGGCTTGCGCACGCGGTCCCGCAGCCGGGGCCGCGAGCGGTAGACCTTGTAGTCGGGGCGGTCCGAGCCCTTGCGCGAGCCGGACCCGCCCGTCTTGCGCGGGGGCGCCTGGCGCCGCTCCTCACCGTCCTTGCCGTAGACGGTGTACTCGGGGGCGTCCTCGTCCGCCGGCCGCTCGGGCGGCCTGTCTTCTCCCTCCGGGCTCATCGAACGTCAATACTTACCGGATGCGCCGCCGCGACCGCGACCGATCTTGAGCAGTCGCGAGGCGATCGGGGTCGATCTCGGGGGCACCAAGCTCGCCACCGGGGTCGTCGACTCCCAGCAGAACGTGCTGCACACCAGCCGCGAGTCCTCGACCGGGCGCAGCGAGGACGAGGTCGTATCGGCGATCGAACAGGAGCTGCGCGAGGCGATGGAGGCGCGGCCGGGCGTGGTCGGCGCCGGGCTCGGCATCCCCTGCACGATCGACCGCGAGCGCGGGGTCGCAATCAACGCGGTCAACCTCGAGATCACCGACGTCCCGATCCGCGACCTCATGCGCGAGCGGCTCGGGATCCCGATCTTCATCGACAACGACGCCAACTGCGCCGCGCTGGCAGAGCATCGCTTCGGAGCCGCCAAGGGGGCCGAGAACGCGATCCTGCTCACGATCGGGACCGGGATCGGCGGCGGGATCATCGTCAACCGCCAGGTCTACCGCGGCACCACGGGCGCGGCGGCCGAGCTCGGCCATGTCGTCGTCGACGAGAACGGCCCGCCCTGCCAGGGGACGTGCCCCAACAACGGCTGCGTGGAGACGATGGCCTCGGGCACCGCGCTGGCGCGCGAGGGGACCGCGGCGGCGGGGCGGCGTCCCGAGTCGACGCTGGCCAGGGCGATGCAGGGGGGCGGCATCAGCGGCAAGGTCGTCACCGATGCCGCGCTCGCCGGGGACGAGGTGGCCCTCGAGGTCGTCGCGGAGGCGGGGCGCCACCTCGGCGTCGCGCTCGCGAGCCTCGTGAACATCTTCGACCCGGACGTGATGGTCATCGGCGGCGGTGTCGCGGCCGGCGCACGGGACCTGCTGGTCGAGCCCGCCCGGGAGGAGATGCGCCGTCGCGCGCTGCCTCCGATGAACCGGACCCCGGTCGCCCTGGCCGAGCTGGGCGGCGACGCGGGGATGATCGGCGCCGCGCAGATGGTGCTCGAGGAGCTGGCCGGGACCTAGCCTCCAGGCTCTTCGGATCAGTCATCTAGGCTCGCGGGCGATGCCCGGCAAGCTGACCGTCTGCCCGACCCCGATCGGCAACCTCGGGGACATGACCGGCCGCGCCCGCGACGCCCTCGAGCACGCGGACATGATCGCCTGCGAGGACACGCGCCGCGCCGGCCGGCTGCTCGAGCTGCTCGAGATCCCTGCGCCGCGTTTCGTCTCGTACCACGAGCAGAACGAGGCCGAGCGGGCCCGCGAGCTGGCCCAGGTCATCGAGCGTGGCGAGACGGTCGTCCTGATCTCCGACGCCGGCACACCGGCGATCTCCGACCCCGGGTACCGCCTGATCCGGGCCTGCATCGACCGCGACCTCGAGGTGGAGGTGCTGCCCGGCCCCTCGGCCGTGATCACGGCGCTGGTCGCGTCGGGTCTGCCCGCCCACCGCTGGCGCTTCCTCGGGTTCCTGCCGCGGCGGACCGGCGAGCTCGAGCGGGTGCTCCAGTCGGCCGAGACCGTCGTCGCTTTCGAGTCTCCGCGCCGCCTGCCCGAGTCGCTGACCGCGTTGGCCGCCCTCGCCCCGGACCGCCCGGCGGCCGTCTGCCGCGAGCTCACCAAGCTGCACGAGGAGATCGCGCGCGGGACGCTCGGCGAGCTGATGCGCCGCTTCGGCGACGAGGTCCGCGGCGAGATCGTGGTCGTGATCGGGCCCGCCCGCGAGACCGCAAGCGCCGACATCGGTTTCGCCGTGGACGCCCTCCGCGGCCTGGTCCGCGCCGGCGCCCGCCCGCGCGCGGCGGCGAGCATCGTGTCGGCGCTCACCGGGGTCCCCGCGAACGAGCTCTACCGCGGGATCACGGGGCGCGACCCGCGGCGTTGACTCCGTCGCGGGCGCTACCTTCCTCTGCAGGAGCTTTCGATGGCGGCGAAGCGCGAACCCCGCATGGTCTCGCTCGGGTACGGAAGGTTCGCCCGGGCCGACCTCGTCTACGCCCTGGTCCCGCTCGACCCGAAGGACCGCGGCGACGGGCGGCGCACCTACGTGCACGTCGAGGGCATGAGCGAGCCGATCGTGGCCTCGCGCTCGGAGCGCGCGATCCTCGCCGACATCGAGGATGCGCTGAACGAGGCGGCGGGCATCCCGCGCAAGCGGCGCTCCGGGGCGAAGGGTCAGGAGAAGCTGCTGTAGATAGATTCGACGGGTGAGCTTCTACGTCACCACGCCGATCTACTACGTCAACGGCGAGCCCCACCTCGGGCACGCCTACTCGACGATCGCGGCCGACATCCTCGCCCGGCACCACCGCCAGCGCGGCGAGGACGTCTTCTTCCTCACCGGCACCGACGAGTTCGGCGAGCCCGTGGCGCAGCAGGCCGAGCGGGAGGGGGTGACGCCGCGCGAGCTGGGCGACCGCATGGCGCCGCGGTTCAAGGAGATGGCGGCGAAGGTGAACGCCTCGAACGACTTCTTCATCCGGACCACCGACGAGGGACACCAGAAGCGGGTCCAGGAGGTCGTGCAGCGCGTCCACGACAACGGCCACGTCTACGAGGGGAGCTACGAGGGCTGGTACTGCCCGCGCTGCGCCGACTTCAAGACCGAGGCCGAGATCGAGGACGGCAACCGCTGCCCCATCCACAAGATCGAGCTGACCCGCGAGAAGGAGGACAACTGGTTCTTCCGGCTGTCGGCGTTCCAGGAGCCGCTCGAGAAGCTCTACGCCGAGCACCCCGAATTCGTGCAGCCGGACTTTCGCCGCAACGAGGCCCTCGCCTTCATCCGCCAGGGCCTGCAGGACGTCTCGCTCTCGCGCCCGCGGCTGAAGTGGGGGGTTCCGGTCCCGTGGGACCCCGACCAGGTGATCTACGTCTGGTTCGACGCGCTGCTCAACTACTACTCGGCGCTCAGCTACGCGCGCGAGGGCGAGGACCTCACCGACCGGTTCTGGCCCGCGTTCCACATCCTCGCCAAGGACATCCTCAAGTTCCACGCCGTGTACTGGCCCGCCTTCCTGATGGCGGCCGAGATCGAGCTCCCGAAGGGGATGTTCATCCACGGCTTCCTGCTGATGGAGGGCCACAAGATGTCCAAGTCCCTCGGCAACGTGCTCGACCCGGATCAAGTGATCGCCAAGTTCGGCGCCGACGCGCTGCGCTACTACTGCTTTCGCGAGGTCTCCTTCGGGCAGGACGGCCAGATCTCGCCTGCCGGGTTCGAGTCGCGCTACGAGACCGAGCTCGCCAACGAGTACGGCAACCTCGCGAACCGCGTCCTGTCGATGGTCGGCCGCTACCGGGACGGCGTCGTCCCCGAGGCCGAGGCCGAGACCGACCTGATCGGCGCCTTCGAGGGGGCTCCCGGCCGGGTCCAGGCACTGCTCGACGAGGCCGAGCTGACCCAGGCGCTGGAGGAGATCTGGAAGCTGGTCCGGCGCCTGAACCAGTACGTCGAGGAGACCCGGCCATGGGACCTCGCAAAGGACGACGCGCAGTCGGGCCGCCTGGACACGGTCCTGTACGGGCTCGCCGAGGGCCTGCGGGTGACGACGCTGCTGCTGCACGCCTACATGCCCGGCGCTACGGGCCGGCTGCTCGACGCTCTCGCCGAGCCCGGCAGGGAGCTGGCCGAGCTCGCCTCGCGACCGGGTGGACAGACGTTGGGGGAGCTCGCGCCGCTGTTCCCCAAGCTCGACTGAGCGAGGTACATTCCTCTCGGGTCCCGGGGATGAAGGCCGTTGGCAAAGAGCTGGGCGTCGTGGCGGCCGTTCCGCTGAAGGCGGGCGCGGGCAAGAAACGAATACCCGGGTGCTAGGGTGCCGCGCAGTGAAGCGCAGGGTCACCACCGCAGTCCTCGCCATCGCCGCGATCGCCGCTCTGATTGGTCCGGCAGCCGCCGGCGCCGGCGCGGGCCCCACCGCGACGAAGTCGGGCGAGGAGCTCGTGCGCTACCTCACCAAGGGCAGGCTGAAGGCCTCCAAGCGGATCGAGTACCGCGTCGTCTGCGGGGCCGATTGCGCGCTCACCGCGACCTCGACCGTCGTACTGAAGGGCCCGAACCTCGGCCCGGTCAGCTCGTCGGGGCAGTTCGCCGCCGGCCAGACCGCCAAGGTCTTCCTCAAGCCCAACAAGGTCGCGCGCGCCGCGATCAAGGCGAGCGGCAATTCCGCCAAGCTCCGGACGACCGTGCGGGCGACCGATCTGGTCACCGGCGAGCTCGACACGGACACGCGGACCTACCGCTTCAAGTAAGGGCACCCGGGGGCCGCAGCCGCGGCATCCCGCACCCGCGGCCGTGATCGACTCCCACGCCCACCTGGGGATCTGTGAGCCCGACGCGTCCGCGCTGATCGCCGCCGCGGAGGCCGCCGGGGTGCGCCGCATCCTCGAGGTCGGGCTGGGGGAGGACTCCAACCCCGGCGCGGTCGAGCTCGCCGCGGCGAACGAGGGCGTGTTCGCCTGCGTCGGGCGGCACCCGAACGGTGCGGGCGGATTCGACGACGCGGCGGCCGCGGCGATCGAGGAGCTGGCGGGGCGCGACGAGGTCGTCGCGATCGGCGAGACGGGCCTCGACTTCTACCGCGATCCCGCCGAGCCGGACGCGCAGCGGCGCGCGTTCGCGGCGCAGATCGCGATCGCGGGGCGAACCGGCAAGCCGGTGGTGATCCACCTGCGCGACCGCGAGGGGTCCGAGGACGCCGTCTCCGAGGCGTTC
>DASSYK010000059.1:0-4377 GCA_035703345.1 Solirubrobacterales bacterium | reverse complement strand
TGGAGGGCCGCCCGCCGGCGACCGCCTCGGCGCCCTCCTCGAGCCCGGAGTCGATGTAGCCGGTGACGCGGCCGAGCTGCTCCTCGGAGACCAGCGGCCCGAAGTCGGACTCGGGGTCGAGCCCGGGGCCGACCTTGGTGGCGCGCGCGATCTCGGTCAGGCCGCTGAGCACCTCGTCGTAGTGGCCGGAGTGCACGAAGAGGCGCGAACCGGCGTTGCACACCTGGCCGGAGTTGGAGTAGAGGGCATCGAACGAGCCCTTGACCGCGGCCTCGAGGTCGGCGTCCGGAAGGATGATGTTGGGGCTCTTGCCGCCGAGCTCGAGCGTGACGCGCTTCAGGTCCTGCCCGCAGCGGGCGCCGATCTCGCGGCCGACGGCGGTGGAGCCGGTGAAGGCGACCTTGTCGACGTCCGGATGGGCGACCAGCGCCTGGCCGGTGGTTCCGTCGCCCGTGATGACGTTGACGACGCCGGCCGGGACGCCGGCCTCGGCGATCAGCTCGGCCAGGCGCAGGGCCGTCAGCGGCGTCTGCTCGGCCGGCTTCAGCACGGTGGTGCAGCCCGTCGCCAGCACGGGGGCGAGCTTCCAGACCGCCATCAGCAGCGGGTAGTTCCAGGGAATGATCTGAGCGCAGACGCCGACCGGCTCCCTGCGGGTGTAACAGAGGGTGTTCGGGGCGCCGACGGGGATGGTCTCGCCCTCGATCTTCGTCGGCCAGCCCGCGTAGTAGCGGAGGTGGTTGGCCGCCGCCGCCATGTCCCCCTTCGCGTGGACGATCGGCTTGCCGTTGTCGAGCGATTCGAGCTCGGCAAGCTCGTCGCGGTTGGCGCGAATCGCCTCGGCCAGCGCCCAGATCAGGTTGCTGCGCTTGTGCGGGGCCGTGGTGGACCAGCCCTCGAAGGCCTTCCGTGCTGCGCTGACGGCGCGGTCGACGTCGTCGGGCCCGCCCTGCGCGAGCGCGGCGATCGGGTGCCCCGTGGCCGGGTCGAAGCTCTCGAACGCGGCGCCATCGGCGGCCTCGACCCACTCGCCGCCGATGAAATGGCGCCCCGCCCGCTCCAGGAAGGCGCGGGCCGGGTCACCCAGCCTCTGCGTGCTCGCGGTGGCCGCCATCCGGCTTGATCGTAGACAGCTGCCCGTTTCGCGACAATGGGGGCATGGGGAACGGACTATTCGGCCACCCGCTGACCTGGCTGTACCGCAAGCTCGGGGCCCGCTACCCCGCGGCGTTCATCGCCCTGGAGCTCCAGAGCGCCTTCGTGATCGGGCTCGGAGCGGTCGCCCTGATCGGCTTCTACTACGAGGCCGACCGCGACGACGTCCTCAAGGTGATGGGTCTGGCGGCCGTGCTGACGGCGATCGCGATCGCCATCGTCCTCTCCCGGGTCTACACGCGACTCGGGCCGCTGAAGCGCTGGATCGCGGGCGCGCGGGGGCCGATGGAGACGGAGGCGGCGTGGCAGACGGCGGTGACGCTCCCGCTCGAGCTGATTCGCCGCGACGCGGGCTACCCGGTCTTCGGCGTCGCGATCCCGGTCTCCGTCTATGCGCTGATCGAGTACGGGCTCTCATGGCTCGCGTTCATCCCGCTGCTGGCCGGCGCGCTGATCGCGCTCGGCTACTCGGCGATCCTGCACTACCTGGCCCTGGAGCTGGCGATGAGGCCGATCCTCTTCGACATCCACGCCGCGCTCGAGACGCCGGTCCGGATCACGCGCCCGGCGCTGCCCCTGCGCTTCAAGCTGCTCGGCTCGCTGCCGCTGATCAACGTCATCACCGGCGTCACGGTCGCGGCCCTGACCTCGGACGGGGGCGGCGTCCAGGCGCTCTCGCTGAACGTCGTGATCGCGCTCACGGTCGCCTTCGCGATCAGCTTCGAGCTGACCGTCCTGCTCAGCCGCTCGATCCTGCGCCCGATCGAGGACCTCGAGGCGGCCACCGAGCGCATCCGCCAGGGACGCTTCGACGAGCACGTGCCCGTCACCACCGCCGACGAGTTCGGCGAGCTCTCCTCGGCCTTCAACCAGATGGTGGAGGGCCTGAGCGAGCGCGAGCGCCTGCGCGAGGCCTTCGGCACATACCTCGACGAGGAGGTGGCCCGTCACCTGATCAGCGAGGACTTCGAGGCCCGCGGCCACGAGGCCGAGGTCTCGCTGGTCTTCTGCGACGTCCAGCAGTTCACCGAGCTCTCCGCCCAGTCCTCCGCGTCGGAGGTGGTCTCCCGCCTGAACGAGCTGTTCGAGTGCGTGGTCCCGATCATCGGCCGGCACCGCGGCCACGTCGACCAGTTCATCGGCGACGGCCTGCTGGCCGTCTGGAACGCGCCCGCCCGCGTCGACAACCACGCCGACCGCGCGGTCCAGTGCGCGGTCGAGATCGCGCGCACCGTCAACTCCCGCAGGCCCGGCGGTTTCGAGATCGGGATCGGCGTCAACTCGGGGTCGGTGGTGGCCGGATCGATCGGCGGCGCGGGCCGCCTCTCATTCAGCGTCATCGGCGACGCCGTCAACCTCGCCTCGCGCGTGGAGGCGATGACGCGCGAGACCGGCGACCCGGTCCTGATCACCGGCGCCACCAGGGCGCTGCTCTCGGAGACGATCGAGGTCGCCCCGCGCGGCGAGATGGAGATCCGCGGCTACACGAAGCCGATCGACCTCTACGCGCCGGTGATTCCCCAGGTCGTGGTGCCCGGGGAGGGCGGGGCGGACCTCAGCGACGAGTTCGGCGCCGGGGTCGGCGACAGCCTCGGCCGCGCCGCGCGCGACGGCGACGGGCTCGGCAAGGCTCCGAGCAGCGGGCTCGGCCGTCCCGGCGGGACCGGACGCGGCTCCAGCACGCTGCCGGGGCGCTAGCTTTTCCCCCTCGTGGCGGGCGATCCGGCAAACCCACCAGAGGGGGTCCCCGCCGACGCTCTCGACGGCCTCTACCACGGGCCGCTGGAGGAGTTCACGCCGGGCCGCAACGAGCTCGCCAAGAGCCTGCGCGCCGACGGCGACAAGGGGGCGGCAGACTGGGTCAAGGGCCTGCGCAAGCCGACGCGGGCGGCGTGGATCGCGAACCAGCTCGCGGCGCGCAGGCGCGGCGAGGTCGAGGAGCTGCTGAAGGTCGGCGAGGAGCTGCGCGCGCTCCAGGAGAAGCTGCTGGTCGGCAGCGGGGACCGCGACCGGCTGCGCGACGCGGCGCGGGCCGAGCGCGAGGCGATCGACCGCCTGCTGAAGGGCGCCACGGAGATCGCGGAGGGACACAACGCCGGGACGGCCGCCGTGGACCGGGTGGGCGAGACCCTGCAGGCCGCCACCGTCGACGCCGACCTCGCCGAGGCCCTCCGGCTCGGCCGGATCAGGCGCGAGCAGCGCGCGACGTCCCTCGGCCTCGCGGGCGGGGCGGCCGCACCGCCTCGTGGAGGCGACTCCGGCTCCGGCGCGAGGGGGAAGGCCAAGGGCGGCAAGCGCGGAGGCCCCGAGGTCCGGGCGGCCGAGGAGCGGGCCCGGCGCGAGCTGGCTCGCCGCCGTGAGGCGACGCAGCGCAAGCTGACGAGCGCCGAGCGGAAGCTGGAGCGCGAGCGGGCGGCCGCCGAACGCGCCCGCGAGGCGCTCACCGAGCGCGAGCGCAGGGTCGCCGACGCCGAGCGCTCGCTCGCCGCAGCCCGGCGCGAGCTGAAGCAGGCGCGCTAGGGCCTGCTCGCGCTAGGCTCGCCCGGTGGCGACGGAGGAGCAGCACGCCGAGCCGAAGCTCGGCACCACCGGGTCCATGCACGGCGGCCGGCTGGTCGCGCGGGCCCTGCGCTCGCGCGGGGTGCGCAAGCTCTTCACCCTCTCGGGCGGCCACCTGTTCTCGATCTACGACGGCTGCAAGGCCGAGGGCATCGACGTCGTCGACTTCCGGCACGAGCAGGCCGCGGGGTTCGCGGCGATCGGCTGGGCCAAGGCGACCCGCGAGCCCGGCGTCTGCGCGCTCACCGCGGGCGCTGGCGTCACCAACGGCATCAGCGCGATTGCGACGGCGCAGGCCGATGGAGTCCCCCTGGTGACGCTGGGAGGGCGCGCACCGGAGCTGCGCTGGGGCAGCGGCTCGCTCCAGGAGATCGACCACCTGCCCTTCGTCGGCCCGCTCGTGAAGTCGGCCGAGACCGTCAAGGAGACGGCGGCGATCCCCGCCGCCACGGCCGCCGCCATCGATCGCGCGGTGGAGCCGGCGCTCGGGCCGACCTTCGTCGACTATCCGCTGGACGTCGTCTTCATGGAGGCCGAGGCCGACGTCCCCGGACCGCTGGCCGAACCCGCCGCCCCCGCCGAGGGATTGGAGAGCGCGGCGGAGATGCTCGCGGCGGCCGAGCGCCCGGCGATCATGGCCGGCACCAACCTCTACTGGGCCCA
>DASSYK010000170.1:0-9447 GCA_035703345.1 Solirubrobacterales bacterium | reverse complement strand
ATCGGGCGAATAGCCCGACGATCCGCCATCGACCCCCGGGGACCCCCGCGCGGATCGTCCCGACTCCCTTCGTCGCCGGTTTTCGTCCCTCCGCGCGCGGGGCGCTCGTCGTGCCGCCTCGGGGGGCTACGCCACGCGCTGCTCGCCGTCGTCCCCGCGCTGCGTGCGGCGCACCGGGATCGAGATGACCTCGCCGCCGGGCTCGGCCAGCTCGGCGACGCTGGCGAGGACGAAGCCGTGGCCGCATTCGCAGGTGAAGCCGTCGAGCTCGTCGAGGCGGTCGATCGGGACCTCGATCTCCTCGTAGCAGTCGGGGTCGGAGCAGACGATGCGGGCAAGGAGCATGTCTCCGATGGTTGCGAGCGCGCCGGATGGATCGGTGGGCGGACTCGCGTATCTTGCGCGGCGATGGCGAGGCGCACGCTGCAAGAGGGCGAGAGCGAGGGCGGGCACGACGTCTCCGCGGCGGGTGGCGTCGTGCTGCGGCGCGAGGATGGATCGGCGCGCGTCGCGGTCATCCACCGGCCCAAGTACGAGGACTGGTCGCTGCCCAAGGGCAAGCTGGAGGAGGGGGAGGGCTTCGAGGAGGCGGCGCTGCGCGAGGTGGAGGAGGAGACCGGCTTCACGGCGAGGACGCTGGAGGAGCTGCCCCCGATCACCTACCTGGACCGCAAGGGCCGCACGAAGCTGGTCCGCTACTGGCTGATGGAGGTGCTCGACGGCGAGTTCAGCCCGCGCGAGGAGGTAGACCAGTTGCGCTGGCTGACCGAGCGCGAGGCGACGGACCTGCTCACCTATGACCACGACCGCAAGCTCGTCAGCGGGGCAATGCGCCCGGGCCTGGTCAAGCGGCTGCGGTTTAGGCGCGGTTGACGGCCGCGCCTACCATTGACCACATGACAAAGGTTCTAGAGCAGGCCACATTCGCAGCAGGCTGTTTCTGGCAGGTCGAGGTCGATTTCCGCAACACCGAAGGCGTCACTGACGCAGTCGTCGGCTACATGGGCGGCAGCACCGAGCGCCCCAGCTACGAGGACGTCTGCACCGGCCTCACCGGCCATGCCGAGGTGTGCCAGGTCACCTTCGACCCCGAGGAGGTCTCCTACGAGGAGCTCCTCGACGTCTACTGGGACCTCCACGATCCGACGCAGCTGAACCGCCAGGGCCCCGACGTCGGGACCCAGTACCGCTCGGCGATCTTCTTCCACACGCCCGAGCAGGAGCGGATCGCGACGGAGTCGCGCGAGCGCATCCAGGAGAAGTACGACAAGCCCGTCGTCACCGAGATCGTCCCCGCCGCCGCGTTCTGGCCGGCCGAGGACTACCACCAGCGCTACCTCGAGAAGCGCGGGCTGGCGACCTGCCGCATCTGACATTCGGCTATCGCCCTCCCCGGCGGGATAGTCTCCCGCCGGGGCGAAGCGGTGGGCTACCTGATCAAAGCGACGCTGGGACTGGCGCTGTTCTTCGGCGGCATAGCCCTGTTCAACGTCAAGCTCGTGAAGCTGCTGGAGACCGGGACGTGCGCCTCCGGCAACCAGCCGTTCGTCGTGGCCCAGCCCTGCCCGGAGGGAACCGGCACCGACATCATGCTGCTCACGGTCGCCATCTTCGCCGGGCTCATCGGGGCCGCCATCTTCGCCTTCCGGGGCGACCCGCCGTGGGGCTCGCGCCGGCGCTCGGCCGGGTTGTTCGGGCTCGGCACGCTCGCCTGGGGCCTGTTCTTCAGCTCGACCGGCGCGGTGATGCTCTACACGGCGCTGGCCAACGACACGATCGGCGAGGATGGCGAGCTCGGCGGCATGATCGTCGGGATCACCTTCCTGGTGATGGGCCTGCCGGCCCTGCTGATCGCACTGTGGAGCCTGGTCCGGGGGATCGGGCGCGGGCGCGACGAGAGGCCAGCCGCCCTGGCGGGCGCCGGCGCCTCTCCGGCCGGCGGCGTCCTCGGGCGCTTCCGGGCCGGGATGGACCAGACCCAGGCCGCCCAGGCGCTCGGTGCGAGGCTGCCCTGGGGCTCCGGCGGGTCCGGCTCGGTGGCATCGGCCCGCTCCGCCGGCGGCGACACCATCGGCCGGCTCGAGCGGCTGCAGAAGCTGCGCGAGTCCGGGGCGATCAACGACCAGGAGTTCGAGCGGGAGAAGGCCAAGATCCTGGCCGAGCAGTAGAGCGCGGGCGCCCGCGGCGCCGCTCGAGCTCAGCTCCAGAGGGCCCCGGAGGTCGTCCCTCCCCGGGATCGTGATCGCGTGCGGAGAACGCGTCGAGCGGGCGGAGGCTGCGGTGCGGATAGCGTTGCCCCGTGGCCGAGCGGCGCGAAGCGGACGTGGCGGTGGTCGGGGCCGGGCTCGCCGGCCTGGCCGCGGCGCGGGCGCTCGCCGCAGCGGGCCGCAGGGCGGTGGTGGTCGAGGCCCGCGACCGCGTGGGTGGGCGCACCCTCAACCTCGAGTTGGACGGCGGGGCGGTGGTCGAGATCGGCGGGCAGTGGGTCGGCCCGACGCAGACGCGGCTCCTCGCCCTCGCGGCCGAGCTCGGGGTCGAGACCTTCCCCACCCACATCGAGGGCCGGAACGTGCTCGACCTCGGCGGCAGGCGCAGCCTCTACCGGGGGACGATCCCGCGGATCTCGCCGGCGGTCCTGCTCGACGTCGCCCGCGCGCGCAGGCGCTTCGACCGGCTGACGGCCTCGGTGCCTCCGGAGGCGCCGTGGGAGGCCCCGGACGCGGTCCGCCTCGACGCGCTCACCCTCGGCGCCTGGCTCGAGCGGAACGTCCGGACCGCCCGCGCCCGGCGCCTGTTCGAGATCGCGGTCGGCACCGTCTGGGGGATGCCGCCCTCGCAGATGTCGCTGCTCTGGGCCCTGACCTGCGCGGCCTCGGGAGGCGGGTTCGACGCGCTCGTCGACACCGAGGGCGGGGCCCAGCAGGACCGCTTCGCCGGCGGCTCGCAGGAGCTGTCGCTGAGGATGGCGTCCGAGCTGGGCGAGGGCGCGCTCGTCCTTGGCAGCCCCGTGCGCGAGATCTCGCAGGACGCGGGCGGGGTCACGGTCATCGCGGCCGCCGCCGAGGTACGGGCGCGACGCGCGGTCGTCGCGATGGCCCCGGACCTGACCGGGCGGATCGGATTCGACCCCGAGCCGGGCGGGCGCCGCCGCCAGCTCGCGGCCCGGATGGCGAGCGGAGCGCTGACCAAGTGCACCGCCGTGTACGCGGAGCCGTTCTGGCGGGCGGAGGGGCTGAGCGGCGAGGGCGTCAGCGACGCGGGGCCTGTCGAGACGACGTTCGACAACTCGCCTCCGGGCGGCTCACCCGGCGTCCTCGTCGGCTTCATCCCCGGCCCGGCCGCCGTCGAGCACGCCGCCCTGCCGGCGTCCGAGCGCCGCCGCCGCGCGCTCGGGTCGCTGGCGCGGCTGTTCGGCGAGGACGCCCGTCACCCGCGGGCCTACTTCGAGCAGGCGTGGGGCGAGGAGCGCTGGAGCGCGGGCGGCCCGGTCTGCTCGCCTGCCCCGGGCGCCCTGACCGCCTACGGGGACGAGCTGCGCCGCCCGGCCGGCCGGGTCCACTGGGCGGGGGCGGAGACCTCGGCCGTGTGGTGCGGGTACATGGAGGGGGCGGTGCGCAGCGGCGAGCGCGCCGCCGCCGAGGTGCTCGATGCGGAAGGATGGGGCGCGTGAGCGAGCTCGCCTTCGCCGGTGCCGTCCGTCAGGCCGAGATGCTGCGCGCGAAGGAGGTCTCCTCGCGCGAGCTGACCGAGATGTACCTCGAGCGGATCGGGCGGATCGACCAGCGACTCAACTCGTTCCGCGTCGTCTGGGGCGAGTCCGCCCTGGCCGCCGCCGAGTCGGCCGACCGCAGGATCGGCGCGGGGGAGGAGGCGCCGCTGCTGGGGGTGCCGATCGCGATCAAGGACACGATCGACGTCGAGGGCGACGTGACGATGCTCGGCACCGCCGGCTTCGACGCCCCGGCGGCCTCGGACTCGCTCCTGGTCGCGCGCCTGCGCGAGGCGGGCGCCGTCCTGCTCGGCAAGACGAACCTCCCCGAGCTGGCCATCCACGGCTTCACCGAGTCGAAGACCTTCGGGGCCACCCGCAACCCCTGGGACACCGAGCGCACCACGGGCGGGTCGAGCGGCGGCAGCGGTGCGGCGGTCGCCGCGGGGCTGGCCGCGGTGGCCTACGCATCCGACGGCGCGGGCTCGATCCGCTACCCGGCCGCGAACTGCGGCCTGTTCGGCCTCAAGCCCCAGCGCGACCGCGTCCCGATCGACGCCGAGCACTGGTCCGGGATGTCCGTCAACGGCTGCCTCTCGCGCACCGTCGCCGACACGGCGCTCTTCCTCGACGCGGTCACCTCCGGGTCCGCCTGGTCGACGAACGCCCCGCCACCCCCCGAGCGCAGCTTCGGCGAGGCGGCCGCCACGCCGCCCGGGAAGCTGCGGGTGGCCGTGACGGTGAAGCCGCCGCGCGCGCTGGCGCTGCCGCGGCTCTTCGACGACTCGCGCCGGATGGTGGAGGAGACGGCCGAGCTGCTCGCCGGCCTCGGCCACTGGGTCGAATGGCGCGACCCCGACTGGGGCTCGGTAGGCAACCAGATCGTCGCGCGCTACCTCGGCGGCATCGCCGAGGACATCGACGCCGTCCCGCACCGCGACCGCCTCGAGCCGCTCACCAAGGGCTATCGCCGCCTCGCGCGGGTGATGGCTCCGCGCTGGGCGGTGCGCCGCTCGATCCGGCTCGAGGCCGCGGACCGTGAGCGGATCAACCGCGTCTTCGACCACGCCGACGTGCTGCTCACGCCGATGGCGGCGGGCCCTGCGGTCCCCATCGGGTACTTCGCGCGGCGCCGCCCGTTCGCATGTCTGCTGGCCGAGAGCCGCTACTACCCCTACGCCGTGGCCTGGAACCACACCGGCCAGCCCGCCGCCTCGGTGCCCGCGGGCCTCAGCTCCGAGGGCCTGCCGCTCTCGGTCCAGCTCGTCGCGCCCCCGAACGGCGAGCAGATCCTGCTCTCGCTCGCGGCCCAGCTCGAGGCGGAGCGGCCGTGGGCCGATCGCCGCCCCGCCGTTGACTGAGGCGCCGGGCGCGCCCGAGGACCTGCTCGCCGCCTAGGCCTTGCTCAGAGCGGGAGGGGTGGCGCGGACCTCGAGCTCCTGGCGCTCGGCCGCCATCTCGAGCGTGTCTGCGTTTCCGCCGAGCTCGATCCAGCGCCTGATCGCCGTCTCGTGGAAGCGGTCGAGGAAGTCGTCGGAGTGGAGCGGGTCGTGGTGGAAGAGCATCAGGCGATTCGCTTCGACCCGGCGCGCGAAGGTGAGCGTGTCGGTCAGCCGCGAGTGGCCCCAGCCGACGTGATCGGGGTACTCCTCGTCCGTGTACTGGCAGTCGTGAATCAGCAGATCCGACTTGCGGGCGAGGTCGTAGCCGGAGATCCACTCCGGCTCCAGCGTCTCCAGCGGGGCGCCGAGCCCGGGCTCGTGGTCGGAGATGTAGGTCAGCGAGGTATCGCCGTCGGTGATCCGGTAGCCGAGTGTCGGACCGCGGTGGGTCACGGCCTCGGCGCGGATCTTGGCGGGCCCGATCTCCCACTCCGTCGCCGGCGTGTCGAGGAAGGACACCGAGCAGGGCAGCTCGCGGACCTCGACGGGGGAGAGGGGGGCGGAGATGTAGCGGGCGATCCGCTCCTCCAGGGACGCCTCGGGCGAGGCCGGCCCCCAGATCGTGATCTCCGACTCGGAGTGGAAGCAGGGCGCGAAGAACATCAGGCCCTGGATGTGGTCGAGGTGCAGGTGGGTGAGCAGGATGTTGATCTTCGGCAGCTTCGCGGCGATGCCGACGCCGAGGCCGCGGATGCCGGTGCCCGCGTCGATGATCAGGGTGGAGCCGTCCGAGAGCTCGAGCTCAACGCAGGAGGTGTTGCCCCCGTAGCGGTTCATCTCCGGCCCCGGGGCCGGGACAGATCCACGGGCGCCCCACACCTTGACCCTCATCGCATCCTCGTCCTCATCCTCAGGCAATCCCTCGAAGCTTCGGTCTCCACTCCCGATACCGCGAGACTAACCGCGTAAACCCCAGGCCGTCGAGCGTAGTGGACTCGGATCATGTGGGTGGCTATCCGTTCCCGCCCGTCGGCCACATGAAGATCATCGCGCCCTCCTGGCCGCCCTCGGTGGCGATTGGGAGCGCGCTGGCCTCGATCTCATGCTCGGTGCCCTCGAGCGAGCCGATCACGAAGCGCCCGTGCGCGGGTCGGCCCCGTCGCAGGGCCTTCGTGGTCGGGAGCTCCTCGATCGGGATCGGCTCGCCGCCATCGCCGAAGGGGCCGATCGCCCGGCTCCACTCGTCGGCGCCCTTGCGGCCGAACTCCTCGAAGGAGATGCCGAGAAGGGCACCCGCGGCCTCGTTGTAGAAGACGATCGCGCCCGCGGCGTCGACGAGGAACGCCGGCGTCGAGAGGTTGGTGAGGAAGTTGCGAGCCAGGATCAGCTCGAGAGGCTTCTGTTTCAAAGGTCACCGATCTCCGTATGGCCCGCGTGCGCTGGGCATTCTGCACTAAGCCGGCGGCCGGGATGCGGGTGAAGTTGCGTGGGGGTGCGGTTGCCCTACGGCCCGCCGGCCCGGGAGAGCTGTTCCCAAACGGCGGCCATCTGCCGGCGCTCGGGTTTGCCGAGCGGCTCGAGGAAGAGCCGCCTGACCCCTGCGAGGTGGGTCGGCCGGGCCTCGGCCAGGCGCGCCGCCCCCGCGTCGGTGAGCGCGGCGAGCGAACCGCGGGCGTCGTCCGGGCACTCGCGGCGCTCCAGCAGGCCCTGGCGCTCGAGCCGGTCGACCAGCCGCGTCAGCCCGCTGCGGCTGAGCAGGACGGCGTCGGCCAGCTCTGACATCCGCATCTGGTGGCCCGGAGCGTTCTCGAGCTGGACGAGGACGTCGTAGGTCGTCAGCGGCAGGTCGTGCTCCGAGCGGAGCTCGTCGTCGAGCTGGCGCGTCAGCCGCGCGTGCGTCTGCAGGAACCCCCGCCAGGCGCCGAGCTCATCGGGTGAGAGGCGTGCTTGCATCGACGACATCGTAGGCCCGGCGCGGCGGACCCCGGGGCTCGTGCGCTGACCGCGCCGGCCCAGGATGAGGGTGACCTTCCTTCGCCCGGCCGCGGTGTGTTCCGCAGCCGGGCGAGGAGGCCCCAGTGCTGACAGCTCGACTGCTCGACGAGATCAGGGACCGCGTCGCGCCCGTCCCGGCGGGACGCCGGGCGCGCGTGGGGGAGCCCCACGCGTCCGGAAACGGCGGGCTAGCCCTCGAGCTTCCCGATCTTGAAGATCTTGGTGCCGCAGTCGGGGCACGTGCCCTGAATGGCCGGACGGCCATTCTTCATCGTGACCTGCTGCGGGTCCTTGATCTCCACCTTCTTGCGCTCCTTGACGCAATAGCCCTCAGCCACCGAGGACCTCCTTTCAGAGCCGACATGGCTTAACCGAGCGTACCCACGGGATCCGTGCGTACTCCCTGGGTGGCGAAGCTAGAACACCCGTCGGACGCGCGCCACCCACAAAAGTGCGATACCGCACAAGCTCGCGCCGCCTAGGGCTTCGCGCCGCCGACGCTGTTCGCGCCCGCGCCGCCGCCGAAGGCGCCCGCGCCCGTCGCCGCGCCCGCGCCGCCCACGGCGCCCGCGGCGGCGGTGGCGGCCTCGACCTGGCTCTGGAGGGTCGCGATCGTCTTGGCGTTCTGCTTCAGCTGGGCGTCGAGCGCGGAGATCCGCTGGTCCATGGCGCTGACCGACTCGTTGACGCTCTTGAGCTGCTTCTCGGTCGCATTCTTGACCACGGTCTGGATCTCGTCGAGACGATTCTCGACGTCCTCGAGGTCGTCCTTCGAGGCCGAGTTCTGCTGGTTGACTATGCCGAGGGCCAGCGCGCCGCCGGCGGCGAGCACCGCCAGCAATACGGCCGCGCCGCCGAAGCGGGTCATCCGCTCCTGCTTGCGCTCCATCTCGGCCATCCAGCCCTGGACGCCCTCGATCCGCTCCTCCACGTTGGGAGCGGGGTGCGGGCCCTCGCCCTTGGGCGCCATCGCTTCCGTGGCCGGCGCCTCAGCGCTCGAGCTCTCGGTCGGCTTCTCGTCCGCAGGTGTCTGCGGCTCGTCCTTCCGCTCCGCCATGTGACGAACCCTATCCGGCGGCGCCTCCCGGGCGCGGCCTACGTAACATTGGGCATCCCGCGCCCCGCGCGGGAAACTCACCCGAGTCAAGGAGATCGTCGAATGCCCGAAGCAGTGATCGTGGACACCGTGCGCACGCCCATCGGCCGCGCATTCAAGGGCTCCCTCGCCCAGCTGCGCCCCGAGGAGACCGGCGCCTACGTGATCGACCAGCTGCTCGATCGCAACCCCGAGGTCGCGCCGGACACGGTCAACGAGGTCTTCGCCGGCTGCGGCATGCCGCAGGGGCTGCAGGCCTTCAACGTCGCGCGGATCATGACCCTGCTCTCCGAGAAGCTCCCCCAGGAGACCACGGCCGTGACGATGTCCCGCTACTGCGCGTCGTCGCTCGACTCGATACGTCACGCCGCCAACTCCATCAAGGCGGGCCAGGGCGACACCTACGTCGCCGCGGGCGTCGAGTGGGTCTCGAGGTTCAACGAGCGCACGGAGCCGGCCGGCGTCGCGGACCGCAACCCGAACCTGATCGGCGAGAACGGCCAGCCCAACGCCTACATCGACATGGGCATCACCGCGGTCAACGTCGCCAAGAAGTACGAGGTCAGCCGCGCCGACATGGACAAGTACGCGCAGCGCTCCCAGGAGCTCGCCGTCCGCTCGCAGGAGGACGGCTTCTTCGACCGCGAGATCGTCCCCGTGAAGGACCAGGACGGCAACGAGGTCGCCAAGGACGACGGCCCGCGCGCCAGCTCGACCCTCGAGAAGCTCGCCGAGCTGCCCGAGGCGTTCGAGGGCGGCGGCGGAGTCACGGCCGGCAACTCGTGCCCGCTCAACGACGGTGCCGCCGCCGTCCTGGTGATGTCCGAAGAGCGCGCCAAGGAGCTCGGTCTCACGCCGCGCGCCAAGATCGTCACGGCCGCCACGCACGGCAACGCGCCGGAGCTGATGGGCGTCGCGCCCATCGGCGCGATCAAGACCGTGCTCGAGCGCGCAGGCATGAAGATCGAGGATGTCGACGTCGTCGAGTTGAACGAGGCCTTCGCGGCCCAGGTGATCCCGATCATGAGCGAGTGCGGGATCCCGCTCGAGAAGATGAACACCCACGGCGGCGCGATCGCCCTCGGCCATCCCTTCGGGATGACCGGCGCCCGGATCATGGGGACGCTGCTGAACGTGATGGAGACGGACGACCACCAGGTCGGCCTCGAGACGATGTGCGTCGCCGGCGGCCAGGGCGAGGCCATGATCGTCGAGCGGCTGAGCTAGTCGTGAGTCGCGCGCGGGCGGAGGCCTAGCCGGCCGCC
>DASSYK010000107.1:0-14514 GCA_035703345.1 Solirubrobacterales bacterium | reverse complement strand
CGTGAGGCTAGCGAGGGCCCGGTTGGCTATAGGCTCTTCCGCAGTTTGCGTATTTCCTAGACGGAGGTGTGAGAGATGGAAGCGACTGGTTCCAGCGGTGAAGGCGGCAGCAGCGTCAGGGACAACGTCCAGAAGGCGATCGAGGACCTTCGCTCGGCCGGCGAGAAGGCGACCGGCGAGGTGCGCTCGAACATCGACTCGGCGTTGGCGCGCCTGCGCGAAGCTTCGAGCGACGCGACCTCGAAGGCTCAGGACCAGGTCTCGAACTGGCGCAGCACCCTCGAGGAGACGACGGACGACATGCGCAAGGAGCTCGGCAAGCTCGGCGTGAGGGCCCAGACGTCGATCGAGGCCCTCGACGAGATCTCCACGGAGCTCGACGAGCGGCGGCGGAGCCTGGCCGCCGGGCAGCCCTAGGAGCCCAGCTTGCGGTCCACGGCGCGCAGGACTCCCTTGCGCGCCTTGTGGCCCTTCTCGTAGGTGCGCACCCGCCGCAGCTCCTGCCGGGTCAGCTCGGTGAGCCTGCGGTCGATCTGCGGGACGTTGAGCTGGTCGTAGGCGCTGATCGGGAAGCCAGGCAGGCCGGCCCGCCGCCGGGCGCGGTCCGCCGTCGCGAGGGGCTGGTCGGCCGCCTTGACGGCGCGCTTGCCGACCCTCTTGGCGCGGCCCTCGATGTCTGCGCGGGCCTTGCCGGTCGCTGACCCGATCTCCCGCTTGGCGCGATCGGCGGCGCGGCCGGCCGTCTGCCGCGGGCTGGTCGCCGCGGACCCCGCGGCGCTGCCGGCCTCGCGCACCTGCGCCGCGAGCTCCTCGAGCTGCCTGAGGATGTCCTCGACCTGGTCGCGGCTCCTGGTCACGACGCGGGCGACGAGCTCCTCCGCGTCGCCGCGGGTCATGCGGCCGCGCTTGACGGCGTCGTCCACGATCTCCTGCAGGCGCTCGCGCGAGATCGTGATGCTCTTCTCGATCGCGTCGCGGAATGCCTGGATGCTCTGCTCCGCGCGCGAGCTGCGCTCGGCGGAGGCGGCGTCCGCCTTCGCCTTGGAGGCCTTCGCGGGCTTCGCGGATTTCGGTGCAGCCGCCACGAGGCCCTCAGTGTAGGCGCAGCGACAGCTCCACCGGTGCGTGATCTGAAAGACGCAATGCAAGGCCGTCCTCGCGGAGCTCGCGCTGATCGGGCGGCCAGGCGCGTCCGGGCGAGACGACGTCGGCGTTGCGGGTCAGCAGGTGGTCGATCGAGTCGGGCGCGGTGACCCCGCTCAGGCCGAAGCGGGACTCGAGCTCGTCGTAGACGCCGCTCTTGCCGGGCCTGACGTTGAAGTCGCCGCCGAAGACGAGCGGGGCGTCGCCGGCCCACTCCACCGCGCGCTCGGCGGCGAGGAGCAGCTCCTCCTCCGCGCGTGGTGGGCTGGTGCTGGCGTGCAGGCAGGTCGCGCAGAGTCCGGAGGAGAGGCGCACGAAGCCCATGGTCCGCCGCTCCGGCCTCCCGGAGCGGATGGTCAGCTCCCGGCGCTCGACGATGCGCCCGGCGTTGCCGCGCGCGAGGATGAGGTTCGACCCGCCCTCCAGGGAGCCGATCAGGTCGGGCCAGCGGCGGGCGATGAACCAGCTGATCGCGGAGAGCTGGTTGCGCGAGGTCAGCGACCTGTGGGACTCCGCGGCGCATTCGCGGACGAAGCCGGGCTCCCAGCGCGGCGGGCACTCCTGGAGCAGGGCGACGTCCCAGCCGGCCGCGCAGGTCATGTCGGTGAACTCGCGCCAGAGGTCGCGGTTGACCTGCACGTGGGTGGCGTTGCGCTCGGTGCGGCGGGTCCACTCGGCCCAGCGCGTGTAGAGCGCGCGGTCGGGCGGGCCGTCGCGGCCGTGGAAGAGGTTCCAGGTGAGGACCTTTATCTCCACCGTGGGCGCAAGTCTGCCTGACGGCCGGGCGGCGAGCCCTAGTATCGGCCGCTTCCATGGCCCGCCACTTCCTCACCGGGGCGGAGTTCGACCGTGACGAGCTGCTCGCGCTGCTCGACCGCGCCGCCGAGCTCAAGGCCGGCCGCGAGGCGGGGCTGGCGGGCGACGCGCTCGCGCGCCGCTCGGTGGCGCTGGTGTTCGAGCGTCCCTCCACCCGGACCCGGATCTCGTTCGAGGTCGGCGTCGCCGAGCTCGGCGGGACGCCGATCGTCCTGCACGGGGACGAGCTCCAGCTCAGCCGCGGCGAGTCCGTCGGCGACACGGGCCGTGTGATGTCCCGTTTCCTCGCGGCGATCGCGATCCGCGCGGGCTCTCACGAGGCGGTGGCGGCGCTGGCGGAGGCCGCGAGCGTCCCCGTCGTCAACGCCCTGACCCCGCTCCACCATCCCTGCCAGGCTCTGGCCGACCTGCTCACCCTCCGCGAACGCTTCGGCGAGCTCGAAGGCGTGCGCCTCGCGTACGTCGGCGACGGCAACAACTGCGCCCGCTCCCTCGCCATCCTCGGCGGCATCGCCGGGGTCGAGGTCGTCGTCGCGGCGCCCGAGGGCTACCGGCTCGAGGACGGCCTCTGCGAGCAGACCGCCGACCCGCGGGCCGCCGCCGAGGGCGCCGACGCCCTCTACACCGACGTCTGGGTGAGCATGGGCGACGAGGACGAGGCCGAGCGCCGCCGCCGCGACCTCGGCCCCTTCCAGGTGAACGACGAGCTGATGGCCCTCGCCTCCGACCGCGCGATCGCCCTCCACTGCCTGCCGGCCCACCCGGGCGAGGAGATCACCGCGGACGTCCTCTACGGCCCGCGCTCCGCGGTCTGGGACCAGGCCGAGAACCGCCTGCACGCGCAGAAGGCGCTGCTGGAGCTGCTGGTCTCGTAGCGCCTCCCGGCCGTGATGGCGACCTAGACTTTCCAACCGCGGCCCCGTGGTCTAGCCAGGTTAAGACGCCGGCTTTTCAAGCCGTGTAACGCGGGTTCAAATCCCGCCGGGGCTACTACTCATCCCATCGACGGTCCCCCGGGGGCAAAGCGCCCACCACGCACGTTCCAGCGCGGCCGCGCTGTGGCGGGCGGCCACCGCTGTCGAGCAGGCGCTTGCCCTCGGCTAGCCTGCGCCGCAGTGCTCCCGGAGATCGAACTCGGCCCGGTCACCCTGCAGACCTTCGGCCTCTGCTTCGCGCTCGCGTTCGTGGCCGGGGGGGCGCTGGTCTGGCGCCGGCTGGGCGAGCTGGGCAAGCCGCCGGACTGGGCCTACGAGGGGTGCTTCGCCGCGCTGGTCGGAGGTCTCATCGGCAGCCGGATCGACTTCATCCTCCAGAACTACGACGAGGTCTCCGACGACCTGCTCGGGAACGTCTTCACGGGGTCGGGCCTGGTCTGGTTCGGCGGGCTGGTCGGCGGCGCGATCGGCGTCATGATCTGGGCCAGGTGGCGCGGCTTCCTCGGCACGGCCCTGCTCGACGTGAGCGCGCCGGCGCTGGCGCTCGGATACGCGATCGGTCGCATCGGCTGCCAGCTCTCCGGCGACGGCGACTACGGCGTGCCCTGGGACGGCCCCTGGGCGATGTCCTATCCCGACGGGACCGTGCCCACCGACGAGCAGGTGCATCCCACCCCGGTGTACGAGACCCTCGCCATGGGCCTCGTCGCCTACGTTCTCTGGCGCCTGCGGGACCGCCTCACGGGAGGCCGCCTCTTCGCGCTCTATCTCGTCCTGGCGGGGATCGAGCGCCTGCTGGTCGAGTTCATCCGCCGCAACGACGACGTCGCCCTCGGACTCACCCAGCCCCAGCTGATCAGCCTCGTGATGATCCTCGCCGGCGCCGCATGGCTCGCCGCCAAACGGACACCGAGCCCGCCGCCCGCCGCCGCCGCCTGATCCCGGCTCCCATCAGGCCGAGCGCAGCAGGCCGCCGTCGAGCGGGATCACGGTCCCGGTCAGGTAGGCGGCCCGCTCCGAGCAGATGAACGCCACGAGGTCGCCGTACTCCTCCGGGGTGCCGAGGCGCCCCGCGGGGATCTGCTCGCGCGCGGCCCGCTCGGCGTCGGCGATCGAGCCGTAGTTCTCGGCGAGGCGGTCCGTCGCGAAGCGGCCCGTCGCGACCGTGTTGACGGTGATCCCCTCACTCGCCACCTCGGCCGCCAGCGTCTTGAACAGGCCGACCGTGGCCATCCGATGGGCGTTGGAGAGAGCGAGGTTCGGGATCGGCTCGCGCACCGAGCTGGATGCGACGTTCACCAGCCGGCCCCAGCCGCGCTCCCTCATCGCGGGCAGCGCGGCCTCGGCCAGGATGCGGGGCGAGAGCACGAGCGTCCGGTAGGCCGCCTCCCACTCCTCGCGGGGGTTCTCGAGCGCGCCTCCGGTCGGCGGCCCGCCCGTGTTGCAGACCAGGATCTCGACCGGTCCCAGCTCGGCGGCCACCTCTCCGGGAAGCGCGTGCATCCCGTCGAGATCCCCGCTGTCGGCGGGGAACGCCCGCGCGCCGCCGCCGAGCTCGGCCGCCAGCTCCTCCAGCGGCTCCCGCGAGCGCGAGGACACCGCCACGGTCGCGCCCTCGCGCCCCAGGGCCTGCGCGACGCCGCGCCCGATCCCCCTGCTCGCGCCCGTCACGAGCGCGACCCTGCCCTCGATCCCCAGGTTCATGCCTACCTCCTCACCGCGTCCGGCCGTGGGCCCATCGCCATCGAACCCGGCCTCGCCGCCAGCCACCCGCACCAGGCGGCGAATGCCGCCACCGCGATCGCGACCCCGAGCCAATGGAGCCCGGCGAGCACCGCGATCGCGCTGGGGATCCCCGCCAGCGCCGCGCCGAGCAGCACGGGCCCGCGCGGCAGGCCCACGAGCCGCGCCGTCAGCAGCGCGCAGGCGAGCCAGGCGGCGGGACCGCTCAGCCAGCCCCAGTCCTCGAAGAAGGAGTGCGGCAGCGCCAGGACCAGCACCAGGGAGAGCGCGACCACGCTGCCTGCCTGGATCAGCGCCGAGCGCCAAAGCACCGTCAAGTCCATGCCGGGATTCTGTCAGTGCCGCCCCGCCGGGCGGCCCCGGCTCAATCGCCGGTCAGCTTCGCCAGGAACGCGGCGTCGTCGGGCGGCAGCCCCGGGATCTGCTGCCCGTCCCAGGTGATGCCGTCGGACATCGCCTCGAACAGCCCCCTGCGCTCCTCCAGGCTCATCCGCTCGTGATGCGCGAAGGCGAGGAACGAGTAGAGCTTCGGCATCGCGTCGTGCCAGCCGCTGTCGGTGCCCCTGACCGTCGCGAGGTCGTGGATCGAGGACGGCACCTCCTTCAGCGGCTCGCGGAACATCTGGCCGAAGACCGCGAAGTCGAGCTCCTCGCTGCGGCCGGGCTCGATCTGCAGCGTCTCGATCGCCGGCGCCAGCAGGCCCCGCTCCAGCTCCTCGCCGTCCATCAGCAGCACGCCGTCGGTCGGGCGCGGGTTGCACTCGATCATCATCAGCCCCTCCTCGGAGTCGACGAAGTCGAGCGACATCTGCCCGTCCCAGTCGAGCTCGGAGGCCAGCTTCTCGACCGTCGGCAGCGTGTCGGACGGGTCGACCGAGAGGAACTCGATCCCCGTCGAGTGCTCCCACTGGCGGGGCGCCCGGTAGGACATGTGCGTCGCCACCTCGCCGCCGTGAACGCAGGAGTAGGTGCAGTGCATCGGCCCGTCGACGAACTCCTGAACCAGCCACGGGTTCTCCTCGGTGGGGTGGGCGTCCTCGAGTTTCAGGTGCCCCGCGAGCGGGCCGGTGTTGGTCAGCAGCCCGACGCCGCCGCGCGAGAAGGCCGCGCGGGCGAAGTAGCGGGGGAAGCGCTCGACCGTCTCGCGCAGCTCGTCCGGCGTGCGGGCGAGGACGGTCAGCGGGGTGGGGATCCCGAGCTTGTCGCAGAGCTCCTGGAAGGTCCCCTTGTCGTGCACCCGCGCCAGGGTGCGAAACGGCGGGGCGTACAGGCGCGTCACCGCGGAGAGCCGGGCGTGCTGCGCGGCGAGGTAGAAGACCTCCTCGAACATCGGCACGATCGCCTCGATCTCGTTGTCAGCGGCGTAGCTCTCGACGTCGGCCGCGAAGGCCTCGGGATCGGCGCTGGCCGACGCCGTCGTGAAGTGGCCGGCCAGGTACCTCGAGTGGCTGCCCGGGGACGCCTTGTAGCTGTCGCAGGCGTGGACCTCGTGGCCGCGCTCACCGAGCTTGCGGATCGCGTCCAGGGCGAACGGCATCCGGCTGCTGGTGATCAGGAGTTTCATGGTCGGTCCTCTGCCTGGGGAACATGTGCGGACGCTACATTCCGTGCGCCAGGGCGGTTAGCTCAGTTGGGAGAGCGCCTCGTTTACACCGAGGAGGTCACTGGTTCGAGCCCGGTACCGCCCACTCCTCCGCCCTGCGGGGCGCTCACCGCTCGGGATCGTTTCGCTTCATGTGCTGCGGCAGCAGCGCCCCGGGCGCGCGGAAGCGCCGGCCCGGGGCGGGTTCGGAGTCTTCCGCCGGTGCGTCCTCGCCGGAGGGCAGCAGCGTCCGGCGCAGGTCGTGGGCCTCGAAGATCTCGTCGAGGTCCTCGCGGGTCAGGGTCTCGTGCTCGAGCGCCTTGGCGGCGAGGTCATCCAGGCAGCGCCGGTTGATCGTCATCAGCTGCCGGGCACGCGCGTGGGCCATATGGGCCAGCTCCTGGGCGTTGGTGTCGACCTCGCGCCTGGTGTGGTCCGAGAGCGCGTAGTCGCCGATCGGCTGGGCCAGCGGCGGGTTCTCGTGGGGTCCGTCGCTTACGGTCATCCCGAACTCGGTCACCATCTGCACGCAGATCTGGTGTACGCGGGCGAGGTCATCGGCGGCCCCCGAGTAGCCCTCGTCGAAGACCTCTTCCTCGGCGGCCCGGCCGCCGAGCAGCACGACGATCTCGTCGAGCAGGTGCTTCTGCGAGCGCAGGTAGCGGTCCTCCGCCGGCGAGTGCCCGACGAACCCGAGGGCGGGCCCTCGCGGGACGATCGAGAGGATCTCCGGAGGGTCGAGCCCGACCAGGCGCCGCGCCAGCGCGTGCCCGGACTCGTGATACGCCACGATCGTGCGCTCGGCCTCGTTCAGACGGCGCGCCTGCTGGGAGCCGACCGACTGGCGGAGCAGCGCCTCGTCGAGGTCCTCGCGGACGATCGCCTTGCGGCCGAGCCGGCCGGCGATGATCGCGGCCTCGTTCAGCGCGTTCGCGAGCTGGGCGCCCGTCATCCCGGTGGTCTTGCGCGCGACGTCGCGCAGGTCGACGTCGTCGCCGAGCGGCTTCCCCTTCGAGTGCGAGCGCAGGATCGCCTCGCGGCCGTCGCGGTCGGGCGGCGAGACGAGGACCTGGCGGTCGAAGCGGCCAGGGCGCAGCAGCGCCTTGTCGAGCTTGTCGACGTAGTTCGAGGCGGCGAGGACGATCACGGTCCCGGGATCCCGCTCGAAGCCGTCGAGCTCCACCAGCAGCTGGTTCAGCGCCTGCTCGCGCTCGCTGGAGCCGCCGTCGCCCGCGCCGCTCCGCCGTCCACCAACCGCGTCGAGCTCGTCGATGAAGACCACCGCGCGGCCCGACTTGCGCGCCTCCTTGAACAGGCGCCGGATGCGGGCCGCGCCGCGGCCGACGAACATCTCCACGAAGCTCGAGCCGGACGCGGCGAAGAAGTCGACGCCGGCGTGGGCAGCCACCGCGCGGGCGAGCATGGTCTTGCCGGTGCCGGGCGGGCCGTAGAGCAAGACTCCCCGCGGAGCGCGCGCCCCGAGTCCCTCGAAGCGCTTGGGGTCCTTGAGCCACTCGGCGACGTCCACCAGCTCCTCCTTGGCGGCGTCGACCCCTTGCACCTCCTCCCAGAGCACCGGGGCCGTGCGGCTCGCCTTGATCGTCTCCGGGCGGGTCGTGCCCATCGTGTTCCGCAGCAGGATCACGAACACCGCCAGCAGCCCGGCCGAGAAGGCCACGCCGAAGACGGGGTACCACTCGAAGAAGAAGTCGCTCACGCCGCCGAGGAACACGTCTCCCCATTATCGGCACAGGCGGGCGCCGGCTCGAACGAAAACTTGGGTGACGCGGAGAGGTGGCTAGAGGCCGGGCTTGGCGACCATCACGAAGACAGCCGCGATCAGCAGCACCAGCTCGATCCGCGAGATCAGGAAGATGCGGCGGATCCGCTGCTGGACCTCGGGGTCGCCGGGGTCGCGCGCCGCCGCCAGCTTCCTCAGTCGTCCTGACTCGGGCCCGAGGAAGCCGGCGCCGGCGATGAAGGACGCGATGAAGACCGCGAAGCCGAACGAGACCCAGAACTGGCTGAGCTCGTAGACCCCGTCGTACTCGCCGAGCAGGGCGAAGCCGAACGCGACCACGAGGAGCGACGCGGGGATGAGGTAGCGGGTGCCGAGCCACTCGACGTCGCCCAGCAGCGCGACCATGCGCTCACCGCCGGCGCGGCGGGCGCGGATCGCAAGCACCTGCAGCACCGCGTCGGCGCCCACCCACGCGACCACGGCCAGCAGGTGGCCGAACAGCAGCCATTCGGCGGTCGTCACCTCGCCCAGCCCGCCCGTCCCGCGCCCCTAGTCGGCGTAGCCGTAGAGCATCACCTTGCTGGTGTCGTCCGGGTCGGCCTTGACCTCGAACCTCTTGCCAGGCTGGTAGGCGTTGACGGCGTCGGCGGTCAGGTACTGGTGGACCACCGTGTCGTAGCCCTGGCCGTCCTGCAGCTCGACCGAGACCGCGATGTCGTACGCCTTGTTGACGGGGTCGGAGCCGGCGCCCGACTCGGTGATCGAGTTGACCGTCGCGACGCCCGGCAGCCCGTTCTGGTTCAGCTTCATGGCGAGGTTGGCGTATTCGACGTCGCCCGCGGACGGGCTCATCTGCCCCGCGCCCCCCTGCTGCATCGCCTGCTGCGCCATCTCCTGCGCCCTCTTGATGTCGTCCATCATGCCCATGGCTTCATCCCCTCATGGTGGTCTCCGTGCCGGCCGGACTCTATCCCGATCAGGCCGCGCTCCGGGCGCGATCGGATAGCGTGGCCCCAACCTGGACGAACGGAGGGGAGGAGACATGGACACGACGCAGCTGAAGCGCATCCCGCTGTTCTCGGACGCCTCGGACGAGGAGCTCGGGAATGTCGCGACCTTCGCGAACGCGAAGGAGGTCGCCGAGGGGACCGAGGTCATCAGCGAGGGTGGCTTCTCACGCGAGCTGCTCGCGATCGAGGACGGCACGGCCGAGGTCACCCGCGGCGGCGAGCATCTCGCCGACCTGGGCCCCGGCGACGTCTTCGGCGAGGCGGGAATGCTCGACGACGACATGCGCAGCGCCACCGTCACGGCGACCTCGCGCCTGAAGCTGATCAGCCTCGGCCACTTCGAGGTCAAGCGGCTGAAGAAGGACGCCCCGGGCGTCTACGCGTCGATCGAGCGGCTGGTCGAGCAGCGCAAGGGCTAGCTACCGGAATTGCTCCAGGCACGCGAAGATCCGCTCCGGATCGTTCTGCGCCTCCCGGATGCAGTCGTTGAGCTTCTGCGCCTCGATCGCCGCCGGCGGTATCGCCGTCCCCTCGCCGCCGTCGTTGCGCAGCTGCCGTCCCTCCGCGTTCGCGCGGTAGAGAAGGTTCCGCCCCTTGCCCTGGGCGTTGATCGTCCACTCCAGCGCCCGTGAGCCGAACGGGATGCCCCGCTCGAGGCTGAGCACGGTCGGGCGGAAGTCGCCGGCACCGCTCTGCCTGCGCGCGGCGGAGAGCATCCGGTCGACGGCCGCAGGCTTCACCGCGCCGAGGGCGTAAGCGAAGTCGTCGATCCTCGCGCCGCCGCTGATCGTGATCGTGGCGTCCTCGCGCGTCAGCTCGCCGGTATCGGCGCGGACGCTGTAGGCCTCGACTCCGTCGCCGCCCGTGCGGACGATGAACTGCGTCTGCGCGTCGTTGATGAAGAGCCGGGTGAGCTGGGCGTCGCCGCCCGCCTCGCCCCGCACCTGGTCCACCGCGGAGGCGAGCCCGGCCGTCGTGAAGGGATCCGTCGCGTTCCCGGGCTGCTCGCCGCCGCCGACCGTCGTGTCGGAGAGCTCGGTGTCCTCGAGGTTCGTGGTGGTGTCCTCGCCGAGGGTGTCGATGTCGGGGAGGTCCGGCAGGTCGATGTCGATGTCGTCGCCGGCGACGATGAAGGCCCCGACGCCCAGCGCCCCCGCGACGAGGATCACGAGCGCGGCCTTGACGATGCCGCCGGAGAGAATCGGGTCTTCGTTCACGCAGCGCGCAGCCTGGTTTCGAGCCGCCCCAGCGTGGGCGAGCTGATCGCGATCTCGTCCCCCGGTTGCAGCCACACGCGCGGCTTGCGGACACTGCCCACGCCCGACGGTGTGCCGGTGGCGACGATGTCGCCGGGCTCCAGCGTCATCCAGCTCGACAGGTGTGCGATCAGCTCCGGCACCGAGAAGATCAGGTCGGACGTCGAGGCGTCCTGCATCATCTCGCCGTTGAGCTCCAGCTTGAAGTCGATCGCGTCGTGCGCGCCGGCCTCGCCGGGGGTGACGAGCGCCGGGCCGCAGGGCGCGGAGCCGTCGAAGACCTTGCCGGGCATCCACTGCGGGGTCGCGAACTGCAGGTCCCGGGCCGAGAGGTCGTTGAGCAGCGTGTAGCCCGCGACGTGGTCGAGGGCCGCGTCGGCTGACACCTCCTTGGCGCGCCGCCCGATCACGAACGCGATCTCCGCCTCGTAGTCGACCTTCTCGCTCGCGCGCGGCAGTGCGATTTCGTCCCCCGCCGCCGCGAGCGCATTGCGGAACTTGGCGAAGATGGTCGGGGCGGCGGGGGGGTCGATCCCGGCCTCCTCGGCGTGCGAGCGGTAGTTGAGCCCGATGCAGACGATCTTGTCCGGGTCGGGGACCGGCGGGCGGCGCCGGATTGCGTCCGCGGCCAGCGGCTCGGCGCCGTCGGCGTCGGCCGCCGCCAGCTCGCCGAGGCGGTCCTGGACGAGCAGCTCGCGCACGCTCAGCGGATCCTTCCCGAGCAGCGAGCCCGCGTCGACGACGCCTCGCTCGGTCTCGACGCCCGCGCGGTCGCTCTTCCCGGAACGGTAGGTGACGATTCGCATCCCCGGGGGAACCCTATTCGGCGGGATCGCCGCTGCGTCGCGCCGCCTTCTTCGCTAGCTTCCCGCGCGTTGTCGGGGCGCGAGCCCCAGGAAGCGTGTGTGAAGGAGAGGTGTCTCGGCACGTCCTCGCGCACAGGGAATGCCGAGGAGGCATATCGAATGGCAGAAGGCACCGTGAAGTGGTTCAGCAACGAGAAGGGCTACGGGTTCATCACGCCCGAGGACGGCAGCAAGGACCTGTTCGTGCACTTTTCCTCGATCTCAGGCGACGGCTACCGCTCGCTCAGCGACGGCGCCAAGGTGACCTACGAGGCCGAGGACGGCCCCAAGGGCCCGGTCGCGGTCAACGTTCAAGAGATCGCTGGCTAGCCTGTAGTCCACAGCGCCCGGGGGCGTAGCTCAGCTGGTTAGAGCGCCGGCCTGTCACGCCGGAGGCCGCGGGTTCGAGTCCCGTCGCTCCCGCTTTCGGGTGGGAGGCATAGCCTTGGTCGCCGCCGCGGCGCTCGCCGCGGCGGCGCCGGGTGCTGCCCTGGCCGGACCGGCAGATCAGCCGCCCTTCGGCGGGGAGGAGATCCCGCCGCTGGTCGCGCCGGAATCGCGCGATCGCCCGCCGCCGGGGTTCTCCCTCAGCGGCGCCGAGGCGGTCGCCCTCGCGGACGAGGCCTCCGGGGTCTCCGAGCAGCGCGCCGATCGCGGCGAGCTGCGGCCCACCGCGGCGACCCGGGGAGGCGATCTCTGGGAGGTCCGCTACCGCGACGAGGGAGGCACGATCCGCGCGCTCGTCGTCGTCGACGACCGCGCGGGCGAGGTCGTCGAGGCCTGGACCGGCACCCAGATCGAGACGAAGCTCGCCCGCGGCTACGAGGACGCGATCGCGGGCGACCTCAACGAGTGGTGGTTCTGGCTGCCGCTCTGCCTCGTCTTCCTCCTGCCGTTCTTCGACCCACGTCGGCCCTTCCGGCTGCTGCACCTCGACCTGCTGGCGCTGCTCTCCTTCAGCGTCTCCCTCTTCTTCTTCAACAGGGGCGAGATCGCGGCCTCGTCCTTGCTGGTCTATCCGCCGTTGCTCTACCTGCTCGCCCGCGTCCTGCTCGCGGGCTTCCGTCCCCGCGAGAGCCGCGAGCGGCTGCTGCCGCTGGCGCCGCGGGGGCTCGTCGTGGGCGGCATCGCGGCTCTCGTCGCGCTGCACGCCTGGTTCGCCGTCGATGAGGCGAAGGTGATCGACGTCGGGGTCGCGGGCGTGGTCGGAGCCGACCGGCTCGCGGCCGGCGAGGACGTCTACGGCGAGGACTTCGGTGCCGAGCTGCCGGAGTCGGGCGACGTGCGCGGCGACGTCTACGGCCCGGTCAACTACCTCGCCTACGTCCCGGCCGAGCAGGCCTGGCCGTGGGAGGACGAGTGGGACGAGGTGCCGGCGGCGCGCTACAGCTCGCTGGCCTTCGACCTGCTGACGGCCCTGGCGCTGTTCATCCTCGGGACGCGGCTGCGCCGGGACGGCGAGGGGACGACCCTCGGCGCGGCGCTGGCGTTCGCGTGGCTCGCCTACCCGTTCTCGCTCTACACGCTCGGCTCTTCCTTCAACGACTCGCTGGTCGCGCTGGCGATCGTCGGCTGCCTGCTGGTGCTGTCCTCTGCCCCGGCCCGAGGCGCGATGGCGGCGCTGTCGGGCTTGACCAAGTTCGGCTCTCTCGCCCTGGCGCCCCTGTTCGCGGCGGGGACGGGCGAGCGCCGGCCGCGCACCCTGATCGCCTTTGCGCTCGCGTTCGCGCTGGCCGCCGCGGTCGTGACGGTCCCGCTGCTGCCCGACGGGGGCCTGCGCGAGCTCTACGACCGCTCGCTGGGATACCAGGCCTCGCGCGGGTCCCCGTTCAGCGTCTGGGGGCAGGCTCCCTCGCTCGAGCCGCTGCAGACGCTGGTCAAGGTCTTCGCGGTCGGCCTCGCCGTCGCCGTGTTCTTCGTCCCGCGGACGCGCAGTGCGATCCAGGTGGCGGCGCTCGGCGCCGCCGTGCTGATCGCCGTCCAGCTCACCGCGAACCACTGGTTCTACCCCTACTCGGTCTGGTTCGCCCCGCTCGTGCTCGCGGCGCTGTTCGCGGGTCAGCGGGGGGCGGAGCGGACGGTTCGGCCGCCCGCCGGCTGACCCTCGCGCCCGCGGCGCCCCGCGCACGAAATCCCTGCTCGCACGGGGGGATTCGACAGCGCGTCACGCATCTTGGGACATCCGTACAGGCTCGGCTCGGCCCGCGGCGTCGAAGATTCAGGCAGGGATGGCGAGCTGGATCGGAGGCGAGGATGAGGGCGATGCGGCAAATCGTGGCGTTCGGCGGTGGCGGCTTCTCGATGGAGTCGGGCAATCCGTTGCTCGACGACTACGTGCTCGGCCTGACGGGGACCCCGGAACCCCGCGTCTGCCTGCTGCCGACCGCGAGCGGGGACGCGGACCACTACCTCGTACGCTTCTACAACGCGTTCCGCGAGCGGACGAAGCCCTCGCACATATCCCTGTTCCGCCGCGAGCGCGGGGTCTCGGACGTGCGCGCCCACCTGCTCTCCCAGGACCTGATCTACGTCGGCGGCGGCAGCCTGCTGAGCCTGCTCGGCGTCTGGCGGGCGCACGGGCTCGACGAGATCCTGCGCGAGGCGTGGGAGGCCGGGGTCGTCCTCTGCGGTCTGTCGGCCGGGTCGCTCTGCTGGTTCGCCGAGGCGGTCAGCGGCTACCACGGCGAGGTCAACCGGGTGCCCGCGCTGGGCTTCCTTTCCCACAGCAACGCGGTGCACTACTCGGACGGTGACCGGCGCGGGGCCTTCCACAACGCCCTGATCGACGGCATGGTCCCCGGCTACGCGGCCGAGGACGGCGCCGCCCTCCGCTTCGTGGGGGACGAGCTCGTCGAGGTCGTCGCGTCGCGTCCCGAGGCGCGCGCGTACAGGCTCGAGCGCCGCGGACCGCTGGTGATGGAGACCCGGCTGGCGACGCGCCACCTCGGCACGCATCCGATCCCGCCGGCGCTGCCGGAGTCGATCGTGCGCTCCGTGGCAGCATAGGGAGGCGATGGAAACGCGAGGCCGCATCCTCGTCAGCGGAGGGCACGAGTTCAATCGCCGCAGCGGCAACGACGCCCTCTGCGACCACATCGCCGAGTTGGCCGACACGTCGCACCCGCGCATCTGCCTGCTGCCCACCGCGAGCGGAGACCCCGAGGACCAGATCGCGAGCTTCCGCCGGGTGTTCGGGGAGCGCGACTGCCATCCCTCGGCGGTCTCGCTCTTCCGGCTCGGCACCGAGCGGACCGACCTGCGAGACCACCTGCTCTCGCAGGACGTGATCTACGTCGGCGGGGGGAGCATGCTCAACCTGATCGCGATCTGGACGGCGCACAGCGTCCCCGGGCTGCTGCGCGAGGCGCTCGCCGCGGGAATCCTCGTCTGCGGCCAGAGCGCCGGGGCGATGTGCTGGTTCGAGGAGGGCGTGACCTCCTCGT
>DASSYK010000081.1:0-2895 GCA_035703345.1 Solirubrobacterales bacterium | reverse complement strand
TCGCTCGCAGCGTGCACGACGTCTGCGTCGCCGCCAAGCAGGCGGCGCACGAGCTGGCGCGCGCCGACCGCGCGGCCAAGGACGCCTGCCTGCTCGATCTCGCCGGCCGCATCGCGGCCCGCGCGGCCGATTTGCTGGAAGCGAACGCCGCCGACGTCGATGCCGGGCGCGAGGCGGGGCTGAGCGAGGCGCTGCTCGACCGGCTCGCCCTGACCGAGGCGCGGGTGGCCGAGATGGCGAAGGGCGTGCGGGAGATCGCCGCGCTGGACGACCCCGTCGGCGAGGTGACCGAGAGCTGGACCCTTCCCAACGGGCTCCAGGTCGCGAAGAAGCGCGCGCCGCTCGGCGTCGTCGCCGTCGTCTACGAGGCGCGCCCGAACGTGACGATCGACGCCGCGGCCCTCTGCCTCAAGAGCGGCAACGCGGCCGTGCTGCGCGGTTCCAGCAGCGCCACCAGTTCGAACGCGATGCTCGCCGGCCTGATCGGCGAGTCGCTCGCCGCGTCGGGCCTGCCCGAGGCCTCGGTCTCGCTGCTCTCCGGCGGCGGGCGCGAGGAGCTCGGCGAGCTCGCGACCCAGGAAGGGCTCGTCGACCTGATCATCCCGCGCGGCGGCGAGGGCCTGAAAAACGCGCTGAAGGCGGTCGCCACGGTCCCGGTCATGTATGCGGCGGCGGGCAACTGCCACGTCTACGTGCACGAGGACGCCGACCTGCAGATGGCCCAGAGCATCGCCTACAACGCCAAGGTCCAGCGGCCCGGCGTCTGCAACGCCGCCGAGACCCTCCTCGTCCACGAATCCGCCGCCCCGGCGCTCCTGCCGCCGCTGCTGCAGCAGCTCGCCGACGCCGGCGTGGAGCTGGTCGGCGACGAGCGCACCCGCGCCAACGCCGGCTCGCTGGAGATCGGCGAGGCCACGGCGGAGGACTGGGACACCGAGTACCACGGCCTGAAGATGGCCGTGGGCGTCGTGGACTCGCTCGAGGAGGCGGTCCTGCACATCAACCGCCACGGGACCGGCCACTCGGACGCGATCGTCACCTCCTCCGACGAGGCCGGTGAGGACTTCACGGACGGCGTCGACTCGGCCGCGGTCTACGTCAACGCCTCGACGCGCTTCACCGACGGCTACGAGTTCGGGATGGGTGCCGAGATCGGCAACTCGACCCAGAAGCTGCATGCGCGCGGCCCGATCGGCCTGCGCGAGCTGACCACGACCAAGTACGTGGTGCACGGCAGCGGGCAGGTCCGGGAGTAGGGATCGGGGCCGTAGGCGTCCTCGGCGGTGCGTTCAACCCGCCCCATGTCGGCCATCTGCTCCTCGCCCAGGAGGCGGGGTGGCAGCTCGGCCTGGACCGGCTGCTGCTGATGGTCACCGGCGAGGCGCCGCACAAGGAGATCGAGGCCGATCCGGGCGCCGAGGTGCGGCTGGAGATGGCTGTCCTGGCCTCGGAGGCGGGGGAGAGGGTGGAGGCCTCCGGGCTGGAGGTCGAGATGGACGGCCCGTCCTACACCTACCGCACGCTCGAGCGGCTCACCGACGCCAACCCCGGCGACGAGTTCGTGTTCCTGCTGGGGGCGGACAACGCCGCGGGGCTGGAGAGCTGGAGGGAGCCCAAGCGGGTGGTCGAGCTGGCGCGGCTCGGGATCGTTCCGCGGCCCGGCATCGGGATGGGCGCGGTGCGCTCGGTCCTCGAGCGCCTCGGTGCCGCCGACCGCGCCGACATAATCGACATGCCACTTTGCGGGGTGTCCTCCACATTGATCAGGGAACGGGCGGCGGCCGGGAGACCGCTGCGGCACCTGGTCCCCGATCCGGTGGCGGAGCTGATCTCGTCGCGGGAGCTGTACCGGTGAGCGCAGCCGAGCGCACCAGGGCAAACTCCGAGCAGCTGGCGCGCCGGATCGCCGAGCTGGCGGACGCCAAGGGCGCCGCCGACGTCGTCGCGCTCGATGTGCGCCCGCTCGTCGGCTACACGGACTTCCTCGTGATCTGCTCGGCGCGAAACGAGCGCCAGGCCAAGGCGATCCACGACGACGTCTACGAGAACCTGAAGGTCGAGGGCCGCCTCCCCGCCCGCGAGGAGGGCGTGCGCGAGGCCAACTGGATCCTCCTCGACTACCTCGACTGCGTCCTGCACGTCTTCACGCCGGACGCCCGCGAGCGCTTCCGCCTCGACACCCTCTGGGGCGAGGCCGAGCAGCTCGAGCTCGCCGCCTAGGCACCCTGGAAAGTACGTCCGCCGGCGCCCCTAGGCTGCTGTATCGATGGCGAGGGAGACGTTCCGGCGAGCGCCCGGCGGTTACGACCCTGACGAGGTCGACAAGGCCATCGCCGATCGCGACGCGCGCCTGCTGCGGCTCGAGCACGAGGCGCAGCGGATGGCGCGGCGGGTGATCGAGGCCGAGGAGCGGATGCAGCGGCTGCTGGGCTCCGACGCCAGCGGGACGATCGCCGCGCTCAGCCGCAGGCTCGAGGAGATCCACGCCCAGGCACGCCGCCAGGCGACCCGCATCCGGATGGCCGCCCTCGAGGACGCCGTCCAGATCAGCGAACGGGTCAAGGAGCTGACGAGCGTCCGCGACGAGCTCGGGGCCAAGGTCTCCGAGCTGGCCGGCATGGCCGGCATCAAGCTCGGCTCCGAGGAGGAGGCGGGCCTGCCCGCGGCGCCCATGGCCCGGAACGGCTCCGCGAAGCCGGCGAACGGCGGGACCTACGAGGGCCTGGTCGAGGTCGAGATCGGGCCCCTGCGCGACTTCGCGCAGCTCAGCGGCTTCGAGGACGCCGCGGCCGGGATCGACCCCGGCGCCGAGGTGAGCGTCAAGCGCTTCTCCGCAGGGCGCGCCACCTTCTCGATGAACTTCGCCCGGCCGGTCGATCTCCTGCGCGAGCTCGA
>DASSYK010000029.1:0-9948 GCA_035703345.1 Solirubrobacterales bacterium | reverse complement strand
CAGCCGCCGCCCGGCGAAGCAGGTGTTGTCCGAGCGGGTCTCGTAGCCCTCCTCTCCGACCACCCACTCGAGCCCGGGGTCGATCAGGGCGATCGAGGCGCGCGCGCCGGATTCGATCCGGGGCGCCTCGATCCCGAACGGCTCGCCGCCCGCCGTCATCCGCTCGCTCAGCAGCTCCAGCGAGAGCGTCCCCGGCAGGACCAGCTCGGTGTGGAGGACCGCGAAGGCCTTCTCCAGCCCGGTCACCCCCATCGCCGCCTGCTCGAAGGGAACCTCCTTCTCCTCCGGCGCGTGCGGCGCATGGTCGGTCGCGACGCAGTCGATGGTCCCGTCGCGCAGGCCGTCGATCAGCGCCCGGCGGTCGTCCTCCGCGCGCAGCGGCGGGTTCATCTTGAAGCGGGAATCGAGGCTGCGCACCGCTTCGTCGGTCAGCGTCAGGTGATGGGGGCTCGCCTCGCAGGTGACCTGGACGCCGGCGGCCTTCGCGGCCGCGATCGCCTCCACCGAGACGCGCGCCGAGAGGTGCTGGACGTGGATCCGCCCCTGTTCGTAGAGAGCCAGCGCGCAGTCCCGGGCGATCATCGTCGACTCCGAGACGGCGGGGATCCCGGCCATCCCGAGCATGGCCGAGACCTCGCCCTCGTGCATGACGCCGTCGCCCGAGAGCTCGGGGTCCTCCTCGTGCAGCGCGATCACGCCGCCGGCGAGCCGCTGGTACTGGAGCGCGCGGCGCAGGACGCGGGCGCTGCGGATCGGGAGGCCGTCGTCGGAGAAGCCGATCGCCCCTGCGTCGCGCAGCTCCGCCATCTCGGTCAGCTCCTCGCCCGCCATCCGGCGGGTGACGTTGGCGATGAAGCCGACCGGGATCGAGGCCTCGGTCTGCGCCCGCTCGCGAACCGAGCCGAGGACCGCCGCCGAGTCGATCGGCGGCTCGGTGTTGGCCATCGCGATCACGGCGCAGTAGCCGCCGGCCGCGGCCGCCCGGGTTCCGGTCTCGAGGTCCTCCTTGTGCTCCTCGCCGGGCACGCGGAAGTGGACGTGGGGATCGACGAAGGCCGGCAGCGCCAGCAGGCCATCGCCGTCGACGACCTCGGCCCCGCCGGGTTCCGCCGCTGCGCCGGGCTCGGCCAGCTCGGCGATCTCGCCACCGCGGACGACGACGTCGCGGACGGCGTCGATCCCCGTCCGGGGATCGAGCACCCGAACGCGACGGATGACGAGGTCGGCCGGCTCGCCCTGCCGCCAGACCAGCCGGCGGGGCTCTCTCGCGATCGTGGTGTTCACGCCGGCTGCCCGATCCGCGGCGGCTCGGCGGGGGCCGGGCCGCGATCGCGCGGCGCCCGGTCGGTCCCGCTCAGGAGCTCGTAGAGGATCGCCATGCGGACCACGAGGCCGCTCTCGACCTGGGCCGTGATCAGGGACTGCGGCGAGTCGATCACCTCGGGGGCGAGCTCGACGCCGCGGTTGACCGGGCCGGGGTGCATCAGCAGCTGGCGCGGGCCCAGCCGGCGGCCGTCGATCTGGTAGCGGGCTGCGTACTCGCGCAGCGAGGGGACGAAGCTCGAGCTCATCCGCTCCCGCTGCATCCGGAGCGCGTAGATGACGTCGGCCTCCCCGATGCGGTCGAGGTCGTAGGCGACCTCGGGCCCGGCCGCCTCGATTCCGCGCGGGATCAGCGTCGGCGGTCCGCAGAGAGTCACCCTCGCGCCCATCAGCTCGAAGGCCTGGAGGCAGGAGCGCGCGACCCGGCTGTGCAGGACGTCGCCGACGATCCAGATGTTCACCCCCTCGAGGGAGCCGAGGCGCTGCTGCAGGGTGAAGACGTCGAGCAGGGCCTGGGACGGGTGCTCGTGCTTGCCGTCGCCGGCGTTGACCACGGAGGCCTCGGTCCAGCGGGTCACGAGGTCGGCGGCGCCCGCGAAGGGCGAGCGGATGACGATGATCGCGGGGTCGTAGGCGGAAAGGGTCGCGATCGTGTCCTTGAGGGACTCTCCCTTGTCCACCGAGGAGCCCTGCGCCTTGATGGAGACCACGTCGGCCGAGAGCCGCTTGGCGGCGAGCTCGAAGGAGGAGCTGGTGCGCGTGCTGGACTCGTAGAAGAGGTTGACCACCGTGCGACCGCGCAGCGTCGGGACCTTCTTTATGTCGCGCTTGCCGACCTCGGCGAAGCTCTCTGCCCTCTCGAGGATGCGCTGCAGCTCCTCGCGTGAGGCCGACGACACGCTCAGCAGGTGCTTCATCCCTCCTCCTCTCCGACGACGGCCCCGGCCGGCACGATCGCGACCTCGTCGCGGCCGTCCGTTTCCTCCAGGCGGACGTTCACCCGCTCGCCCGGGGCGGTCGGCAGGTTCTTCCCGACGTAGTCGGGCCTGATCGGAAGCTCGCGGTGGCCGCGGTCGGCCAGGACCGCGAGCTGCACCCGGGCGGGCCGGCCATAGTCGAAGAGGGCGTCGATCGCTGCGCGCACGGTGCGGCCGGTGTAGAGGACGTCGTCGACCAGGATCACGGTGCGGCCCTCGAGCTCGAAGTCGAGGTGCGAGTCGTGGACGACCGGGGCCGCGAGCTGCTGGCGGCGGCCGAGGTCGTCGCGGTAGAAGCTGATGTCGATGTCGCCGAGCGGGACCTCGCCGCCGCCGAGCTCGGCGACGAGCACGTGGAGGCGGTTGGAGAGCACCGCGCCCCTGGTGTGGATGCCGACGAGCGCGATCGCGCCGGAGTCCTCGTTTCGCTCCACGATCTCGTGCGCGATCCGGACCAGAGTCCGGCGCAGATCGTCGTGGTCGAGCACGACCTTGTCGCTCATCTCGCTCCTTCCCGGCCTCGCAGGACCGTGGTTAAAGGGGCTTTCGGATGCTGCGGAGCCAGGGTAGCAGCGGCCAGGGCGGAGCCCACGGGATCTCTTGCCGCTCTTTGCGGAAGTCGGGCCGGTTCAGTCGCGCTCGGCGGCCGCCGCCGGCTCCGGATCCGTGCCCTCCGGCTCCTCGCGGGCGCCGCCGACCCGCAGGCGCGGCTCGCCGCGCTCCGGGAAGGGGATCTCGATCAGGTCGAAGTCGCGGACGGCGTGGACACGGTCGAACGCCTCGCGCGCCTCCTCGAGCACCGCGGTGACGTGGTAGCGCGAGGAGATGTGGACCAGCGCGAGCATCCCGGCCTCGGCCTCGCGCGCGAGCTCGGCGGCCTGCCGCGCGGTCGAGTGGCCGGTCTCGGCTGCGCGCTCGATCTCCTCGTCGGAGAAGGTGCCGTCGTGGACCAGCAGCTCGGCGCGGTGCGCGGCCACACGAGTCATCTCGCACGGCGCGGTGTCGCCGGTGATCACGATCTTCCGGCCCTGCCGGGCCTCCCCCATCACCTGATCCGGCCTGACCTCGCCCCCGGCCACGGCGACGGCCTCGCCCCGCTGGAGCCTCCCGTAGTCGCGGACGTCCGTGACCCCGAGCTCGCGGGCGCGCTCGGCGGCGAAGCGCCCGGGGCGCTCGAACTCGACGAACGCGTAGCCGTTGGCAGCCATCCGGTGGGAGACCTCGAACGCGCGGATCTCGAAGGTCTCGCTCTCGAACGCGAGCTCCTCCCCGCCGCTCAGCTCGACGAGCTCGATCGGGTACCGGATCTTCCCGAAGATCCGCTGGAGCCCGTCGAAGAGGCCGCGGAGCCCGCGCGGGCCTGCGAGTCGCAGCGGCGCGCGGCGGTCCTGCAGGTCGTACGTCTTGAGCAGCCCCGGCAGGCCGAGGTAGTGGTCGGCGTGGAAGTGGGTGATCAGGATCTCGTCGACGTGGACCAGCCCCGTCGAGCGCATCATCTGGCGCTGGGCGCCCTCGCCGCAGTCCACGAGGATCCGCCTGCCCCCCGCCCGGATCATCACGCAGGCGGTCGCCCTCCGCGCCGTCGGCACGGAGCCGCCGGTGCCGTAGAAGACGACCGAGAGGTCCATAGCGCGCCCAAGCCTAGAAGCGGCGCGGCTCTATGCTGGTCGCCGGCGCCCGTAGCTCAGCCGGATAGAGCGTCCGCCTCCGGAGCGGAAGGCCGCAGGTTCGAATCCTGCCGGGCGCGCTGGTCCCTGACCGACTGCGAATCTCGTTCAGCCGCGGGCGGGACGCACGTCCGGGTGCTCCCGGTACCAGGCCAGGGTGCGCGCCAGGCCCTCGCGCAGTTCCACCTCGGGCCTCCACGCCGTCACCTCGCGAATGCGCTCCGAGGCCAGGAACTGGCGGTCGATCTCGCCCGGCGGGTTGCCCTCGCCGCGAAAGTCCGGCTCCACCTCGGAGCCGGCGAGCTCGCAGACCAGCTCGACCACCTCCCGAATGGAGTTCGGGTGGCCCCAGCCGGCGTTGAGCGCCTCGCCCCGGGCCCGGCCCTCGCGCAGCGCCAAAGCGATGGCGAGGTAGGCGCGGGCGACGTCCTCGACGTAGAGGAAGTCGCGCTCCGGGCTGCCGTCCGAGCGAATCTCCGGCCGGCGGCCGTCGAGCACCGCGGTCACGGTCTCCGGGATGAGCCGCGAGAAGTTGAGGTCACCGCCCCCGTAGAGGTTCGCGAACCGCGTGACGGCGACCGGCAGCTCGAACGTGTGCCAGTAGCTGCGCGCGATGAGGTCGGCTGCCGCCTTCGAGACGTCGTAGGGGTAGAGCGGCTGCAGCGCCGCGCCTTCGGCGTATGGGAGCTGCTCGTGCGGCCCGTAGGCCTTGTCGGAGGAAGCCACCACCACCGCCTCCACCCGGCGCTGCCGGCAGGCCTCGAGCAGGGTCCATGTCCCCTGGATGTTCGTCTCGAAGGTCGGAACCGGCGAGACGTTCGCCTTGCCCACGATCGCCTGGGCGGCGAGGTGGAAGACGACCTCGACCCCGTGCTCGTCGAGCACGCGCGCCAGCAGCTCGGCGTCGCGAAGGTCCCCGGTCACGTCCGCGACCTCCGCCTCGATCCCGTGCAGCTCCAGGCCCGAGCGGCGCGAGCCGCCACGGTCGACCGAGACGACCTCGGCGCCCTCGGCGAGCAGCAGCCGGGTCAGCCAGGAGCCCGCGAAGCCGCGGGCTCCCGTCACCAGAGCCCTCAAGCGATCGGCTCCCCGGCCCAGACCCGCCATGGCGGATCGCCCGAGCCCCAGAGGTCGTTGAGCAGGACCGCGTCCTTGTAGGTGTCCATGCAGTCCCAGAAGCCCTCGTGCCGGTACGCGTTGAGCTTGCCGTCGGCGGCGAGGCGCTCGAGCGGCTCGCGCTCGAGCACGCTGTCGGTGGAGAGGTAGCCCAGCGCCTCCGGCTCGAAGCAGAAGAAGCCGCCGTTGACCCAGCGGGTCATGACGGGCTTCTCGTGGAAGCCGCGCACGCGGCCGTCCGCGGACAGGTCGAGGACGCCGAACTGCAGTGCCGGCCTCACCGCCGTGACCGTGGCGGCCGCCCCGCTCTCGCGGTGGCATTCGAGCAGGGCGTCGAGGTCAACGTCGGCCACCCCGTCGGCATAGGTCGCGCAGAAGGGCCGGGCGCCGAGCTCGGCCTCGGCGAGCTTGATGCGGCCTCCGGTCGGCGTGTCGATCCCCGTGTCGAGACAGCGCACGTCCACACCCGCCGGCCAGGGGGTCTCCCGCACCCAGCCCTCGATCTGCTCCCCCTTGTAGCCGGTCAGCAGCAGGAACTTGCGGAACCCCTGGGCCGCGTAGATCGAGATGACGTGCCAGACGATCGGGCGCCCGCCGATCTCGACGAGCGCCTTCGGGATCGACTCCGTGCGCTCGCGCAACCGCGTGCCGCGCCCGCCACAGAGGATCGCGACTTTGCCCCGCGCTTCCATGCGGCGATTATCGCCGCCGCTCGCCGCGCCTGCCGCGCGCCTTGCGACGATCACGCTCGCACGCGCTGCCGTTCAGCACCGCGACCCGCGTCCTCTTGCGGGCCCGCGTCTTGAACCGCGCGCGCAGGACCTTCCTGCGGACGCTCCACTTCCCGCGCTTCAGGACCCGGCCCCCGACCCGGACCTCGCAGGGCCGCAGCCGCTTGCCGGCGGTGCTCAGCGACGCCTGCAGGTCGATCCGGTGCCGCGGCGCTCCGCGGATGCCCAGCGTCCAGCGCCCGCGCCGCACCCGCGAGACGAGCCGGCCCGACTCGCGGAACGCCGAGACCGAGCGCCCCCGCGGGAAGGCGATCAGATGGAGCCGCCTGCCCGCGTCGTCGAGGCGAACGGTCTTCCCGGACCCGTAGGGCGCGAGGGTGTCCACCGTCGGCGGCAGCAGCGCCAGGGTCGCGCCGGCGCGGACCATCAGCGGCAGCTCCTCCAGCGGAGCGGGGATGCTGACCTCGCGACCCCCTTGCAGCGCCCGGGCCCGGCCCAGCCGCAGCGAGCCGGCCTGCGCCTCGCGGTAGGACACCGCGCGCCAGAAGTCGATCCAGCGTCCGGCCGGGAGGTAGAGCGAGCGGGCCGTGTCCCCCGGGGCCCGGACCGGGGCCGCGAGCAGGTCGGGGCCGAACATGAACTCGTCCTCGCGGGCGACCGCCGCCGGGTCCCCGGGATGGGTCAGGGCCAGGTGGCGCATCAGCGGCATCCCGCTGCGCCGGTACTCGGCCTCCGCGGCGAGGACGTAGGGGAAGAGCTGGGTGCGGAGCTTGGCGTAGCGGCGCCACACCGGCAGGACGTCCTGGTCGAAGATCTGCGGCCGGGGGTCGGGATCGAGCTTGACGCCGTTGGCCTCGGTCCGCATCACTCCGGAGACCGCGCCCAGCTCGATCCAGCGGATCAGCATCTCCGGGGTGAGCTTGTCCTGGACCAGGGAGAAGAACCCGCCGATGTCGGACCCCCAGCGGGAGATCCCCGAAGTACCGAGCGAGAGCGCCTGCTTGATCGCGGAGTCGATCCCGTCGAAGCCCCAGTCGGTGGTCGGGTCCCCGCCCCAGACGACCTGCGCGCACGGGTGCACGCCGGTCCAGCCCGAGCGGATGAACGGCACGAGCGGGCGCGACTGGGCGCCGGCGTACTCCCAACTCGCGCAGTGGTACTGGGCCGGGTAGAGGTTGTGCATCTCCGCGCCGCTCATCCCGTTGGCCGACGCGGAGTCGAGCGGTGTGTACTCGCCGAAGTCCTCCATCCAGCCGTCGTAGCCGTGGGCCACCGCCTCGGAGAGCCGGCCCTGGAAGAAGCCGCGCCCCGCCTGTGACGAGAAGTCGAACTGCGAGACGGAGTCGGGCGTGGTCGGGCTCGCGGCGTACTGGTACACGTACGGATCGCCGAGCCCGTCCTTCGTCAGCGCCTCCGCCGCGACCGCCTGCCCGTACGCCGGGGCGTAGTCGGTGCAGATCATCGGGTTGAAGTAGGTCGTGATCGCGTAGCCCAGCTCGTGGAATCCGGACGTGCGGACGGGCTGCTGGGCCTCCACTCCCTGCTGGGACCCGCAGGGCAGGTAGTGCAGGTAGGTGTTCGTCGCCGAGCCCGGGACGTCGAGATCCCGCAGCCTCTGTGCCTGGCCGAGCTGGTTCGAGCCGGTGGGCTGGTGCCACGGACCGAGCACCCACGGCGCCGCCGGAGGCGGCTGGCGCCCCGTGATGCCGGTCAGCCGCCGCAGGACGTCGGCCGGCGTGGGGCCGGCGACGAAGCGGAGCGACAGCCCGCTCGCCTCCGTCTCGACGCTCCAGGCGGATGGGTCATCGCTTCCGAGCCGGTGGTAGCTCAGCTCGGTGTTGTCGAGCAGGACGCCGTAGCCGGCGGTCGAGAGCAGCCACGGCATCGGGAAGTACGTCGCGTCATCGCGCGGGTGGAACCCGTCGTCCGGGATCAGCGCGTCGACCAGCACGCGCTCGTCGGCCTCGTAGGGGCCGTCGGACACGTAGTTCTCGACCTCGTTTCCGCGCTGGTCCACGGCGTTGGAGCGCTCGCCGAATCCGAGATAGCGCTCGCCCGGCCGGGCGGCGAAGCCGATCCCGATCGCGGTCACCGCCGAGGAGTCCCCCACGATCGACGCGCTGAGCCGGATCACCCCCTCTCCGGCCGGCTCGATCGTGACCGCGATGTCGCGGCTGGGATCGGTGGTCTCCAGCTGGGCGACGTAGCCGTTCCCCTGCTGCCCGCCCGAGGCTACGCGGGTCGCATGCGACCACCCGGGCAGCGTGCGAAACCCGAGCGTTCCCGTCGGCCCGGTTCCGAGCCCGGGGTGCTGCTCGAGCACCGTGGCCCCGGCGGCATCCGCGAGGCGCAGCTGCCACGGGTCCGCGCCGAGCTCAGCCCGGAGCGGGCCGGCGGAGACCTGGGCTGCGACGCTCGCGGGGGCCACCGCGCCGCCGAGCGCGGCCGCGGCCAGTGCGGCGAGGACAAGCCGCCGGGGCCCGCGGGGACGCGGGCCCGGCCGGCGTGGGGCCACTACCCGCCCGCGACGGCGGGAAGGATCGTGACCTCGTCACCGTCGATCAGCGCCGTTTCGAGGCCATCCTGGAAGCGGATGTCCTCGCCGGACACGTAGACGTTGACGAAGCGGCGAAGGTCCCCATCCTGGGTGATCCGCTCGCGCAGACCGTCGTGCTGGTCGAAGACCGCGTCCAGGGCCTCGCCCACCGTGCCGCCCTCGACCTCGAGCTCGCCCTCGCCGCCGGTCGCGGCTCGGAGCTGGGAGGGAATCTTGACGGTGATCGCCATCGGGCCGGATCTTAGTCGCCGCTAGACCGCTGCGGTCTCCTCGCGGAACTCGTCCTCGAACGAGCCCAGGGTCGGATCGATCTCGTGCATGTGGAAGGAGGCGCGGGCGGCGTCCAGCGTCTTCAGCCCCTCGCCGGTGATGTAGACGACGACGCGCTCGCCACGGTCGATCGTGCCCTGCTCAGCCAGCTTGGCGAGCACGCCGACCGTGACGCCGCCGGCGGTCTCGGTGAAGACGCCGGTCGTCTCGGCCAGGAGCCTGATCCCCGCCCGGATCTCGTCGTCGCTCACCGACTCGATCGTGCCGCCGGTGCGCCTGGCGAGGTCCAGGGCGTAGGGGCCGTCGGCGGGGTCGCCGATCGCGAGGCTCTTGGCGATGGTGTCCGGCTTCTGGGGCTTGCAGACGTCCGTGCCCTCGGCGAACGCGGTGGCCACGGGCGAACAACCGTCGGCCTGCGCACCGCTGAAGACGGGCAGATCGCCCGCCACCAGCCCGAGCTCCCGCCACTCGTCCATCCCGCGCCCGAGCTTCGTGAACAGCGAGCCGGACGCGATCGGCGCGACGACGCGGTCCGGGAGCTCCCAGCCGAGCTGCTCGATCGTCTCGTAGGCAAGGGTCTTCGAGCCCTCCGCGTAGTAGGGCCGCAGGTTGACGTTGACGAAGGCCCAGGGCCGGGTCTGGGCGAGCTCGGTGCAGAGGCGGTTGACGTCGTCGTAGTTGCCGCGGACCCCCACCAGGTTCGTCCCGTAGATGCCGGTCGCGAGCAGCTTCTGCTCCTCCAGGTTGGAGGGGACGAAGACGTAGGACTCGAGCCCGGCTGCGGCGGCGTGCGCGGCGACGGCGTTGGCGAGGTTGCCGGTGGACGCGCAGGCGACGGTCTCGAAGCCGAGCTCCTTCGCCTTCGCGATCGCGACGGCGACGACGCGGTCCTTGAAGGAGTGGGTCGGGTTGGCGGCGTCGTTCTTGACCCAGACCTCGCCCAGGCCGAGCCGCTCGGCGAGGCGGTCGGCCTTGACGAGCGGGGTCATGCCGGGCTCGAGCGGATCACCCGGGCGGGTGCCCTCGAAGGGGAGGAAGTCCGCGTAGCGCCAGATGCCGTGCGAGCCGGCCTGGATCTTGCGCTTCAGCGACTCCGCGTCCAGGCCGGAGAAGTCGTAGCGGACCTCGAGCGGCCCGAAGCAGCTCTCGCAGAAGAAGGCCGCGCCGAGGGCATAGCTCGTGCCGCACTCCTTGCAATTCAGTGATTCGACCGGCAACGAAGCCCCTTCGACGAAAAACCTCCGCCTGTCTGTGGGGCGGAGGTCCGGAGGAACTTCGCTCCACATCTTCCAGGCCTTTCATACACC